>NZ_JBFBDY010000051.1:0-24783 GCF_040683475.1 Kitasatospora sp. NPDC093558
GGCTGCCGCGCTTCATGACCTGGCTCGGCGCGGTGAGCTTCTCGGTGTACCTGCTGCACTGGCGGGTAAAGAAGTTCCTGCTGTGGCGGCTCGGCGGTGGGAGAGGTCCGGGCGGCGAGGGTGAGCCAGCGGGTCAGGCGTTCGGTGACGGGGCGGGCGTGGGGGAGGTCCTCGGGGAGCAGGGGGTCGTGGCCGGTGGCGAGGAGGAAGAGGAGGCCGCCGAGGGCGTACAGGTCGGCGGCGGGGTCGGCCAGGCAGGTGCCGTCGGTGACCAGGCTGAGCCGGCCCGGGCCCTGTTCGGGGGCGCGGTAGCCGGGGGTGCCGGCCGCGCCGGCGTGGTGGCCGGCGTCGGCGGCGAGTTCGAGGTCGACGAGCCGCAGGGCGCCGTCGGGCTGCACCATGACGTTCCCGGGGGAGAGGTCGCGCAGGACCAGCCCCTCTGCGTGCACCCGCTCGACGAGGTCGAGCAGGGCCCGGGCCATCGGCCCGGCCTCGGTCCAGTCGACGGCGGGGCTGCCGTCGCGGCGCAGGCGGGCCGAGACCCAGCTGCCCAGCGGTTGTCCGGCGATTCGTTCCTGCACCAGGAAGACGGAGTCGTCCTGCTCGATGAGTTCTATCGCGGCCGGCGCCAGGTCGCGCCCGGCCAGCCGGGTCAGCAGCGCGGCCTCGTGCCGCAGCGCGTCGCGGGCGTCCGTGCCGGCGCGGTCGACCTCGATGTGGGCGCGCGCCTGTTTGACCACGACCTCGGCGCCGCTCGCCGCCTCCCGGCCGAGGAACACCCCGCCCTTGGTGCTGTGCCGCAGGGCGGACGTGATCGCGTACCGCCCGGCGAGCAGGACGCCACCGCCCCGCCGCCCCTTCCCCGGCCTCGACGACGGCCCGGACGACGCCCCGGACGGCCCAAGCGACGCCCCGGACGACAGCCCGAACGACGCCCCAGCGAACGGATCCCCCACCCACCCCGGCGCCCGGTACGAGGCCCCGCGGACGTCCACCGCGCGCTCCCCGTCCGGCCCGCGCAGCACCGAGCGGTACTCCCCGTCGTTGCCGAGCTCGGCGCGCGCCGCGAACGCGCCGTAGCGGTAGTGCACCCGGCTGCCGGGCCGGTACGGCCGGTCGGAGAGCACGACGGGCCCGGGCAGTCCGTCCGTCGCGCGGTCGAGCGCCGCGGCGAGGCGCCGGAACTGCCCGTCGTCCGCCGGGTAGACGGTGATGAACTTGCCCGCCGAACCGCGATCGCTGTTGCGCGAGTTGAGCTCCCGCAGCCGCTGCTCCCCGGCCGCGAACTTGAACGTGCAGGGGTCGTCGGCGAGCACCCGCACGACGGCCGCGAGCACCGCCTCGCCCACCGCCGAGGCCGCGCTGACGTGCAGCTTCCAGCCCTGTCCGGGTAACGGTGCCGACCCGGACGGCCTGGCCGTGCACCAGAAGCCGTCGACGGTGACCTCCCAGTCCCCGCCGCCTCCCCGGCCTCCGGCGCCGGCCAGCGCCGCCCGTACCGCCTCCGGCCACGGACCGGTCGCACCCGGCCCGCCGCCCACCGATCCCGCGCCCCCGGCCGTACGCAGCGATGTGCCCGCCCCCATCCGCATTCACATCCCTTCGTCTCGGCCGCTGCCCACGGGTGCCCACTGCTCGGGCACCCGGGGACGCGGCACGGCCTGATCGGTTTCCGTTGCGATCCTTCGGGGGGCGATGCGGCCCGGCCTCTCGTCCGGCGGGCCGCGGCCCCACCCGTGGAGCGCCATCCCGACCTTGGGTCGGGGCAACTCCCGTTCGCAGAAGTGAAGTTACTTTCGAGGCGGGAGAGGCTCAACGCACAGCCGGTCACTTCACTCATAAGGGTGATCCAGCACGGGTTTCGAATTCGTGCGAAGGGCGTGGTGTGAGCAACGAGCGCCCGGCGCACCGGCGTGCGCGGCCCGCGCTCCCGGCGCCCGGGGTCGCGAGCGGCGGATCGGAGCGGATTGACGAGCGCCCGTACGCCGGTTGACGAGCGCCCGTACGCCGGTGGCACCCGTGTCCGACGCGCTCGGCCGTCCGGCGGACTCCGGCCGAACCCGCAGCCCGGGCCCCCGAGCCCCCCGGCCCGCCCCCACGACCGAGCGGCCGCGGCCCGACCGCCCCCGCGCGCACGGTAGTCTCGACAGGTGCCGAAACTGTCCGACGTCATCACCGCACTCGAAGAGGTCTACCCGCCGCAGTGGGCGGAGTCCTGGGACGCCGTCGGCCTGGTCTGCGGCGACCCCGGGGCCGAGGTCGGCCGCGTCCTGTTCGCCGTCGACCCCGTGCAGGCCGTCGTCGACGAGGCCGTGGAGTGGGGCGCCGACCTCGTCGTCACCCACCACCCCCTCTACCTGCGCGGCACCACCAGCGTCGCCGCCACCACCTTCAAGGGCCGGGTGGTGCACACGCTGATCCGCAACGGCATCGCCCTGCACGTCGCGCACACCAACGCCGACCACGCCGACCCCGGGGTCTCGGACGCCCTGGCCGAGGCCGTCGGCCTCACCGTCACCGGCCCGCTGGTGCCGGACCCGACCGACCCGCTCGGCCGCCGCGGCGCCGGGCGGATCGGCGTGCTGGAGCCCCCGCTGACCCTCGCCGCCTTCGCCGAGCAGGTCGCCAAGGGCCTGCCCGCCACCGCCGCCGGCGTCCGCGCCTCCGGGGACCCGGAGCGGCTGATCGGCCGGGTCGCGGTGTGCGGCGGCTCCGGGGACGGCTTCTTCGCCGAGGTCCGGGCGGCCGGCGTGGACGCCTACGTCACCGCCGACCTGCGCCACCACCCGGCGTCCGAGGCCGCCGAGGCGGCCCCGGTCGCGCTGGTCGACGCCGCGCACTGGGCCACCGAGTGGCCCTGGCTCACCCTGGCCGAGCGGGCCCTGCGGGCCGCCGCCGACGAGCGCGGCTGGGCCGTGGAGACCAAGGTCTCCCACCGGGTCACCGACCCGTGGACCGCGCACGCCCCCATGTCCTTCCCCGCCTGACCCGATTCACAGGAGCTCTCCGCTTGAACGCCGCGCCCGCCGACCAGATCCGCCTGCTCGACCTCCAGGCCATCGACTCGAAGCTCGACCAGCTGGCCCACCGGCGTCGCAGCCTGCCCGAGCACGCCGAGATCGAGAAGGCCACCGCCGACCACACCGCCCTCAAGGACCTGGTCGTCGCCGCCCAGGCCCAGGAGGGCGACACCGCCCGCGAGCTGACCAAGGCCGAGCAGGACGTCGAGCAGGTCCGCGCCCGCTCCGCCCGCAACCAGCAGCGCCTCGACTCCGGCGCGATCACCTCGCCGAAGGACCTGGAGAACCTCCAGCACGAGATCGGCTCGCTCGCCAAGCGCCAGGGCGACCTCGAAGAGGTCGTGCTGGAGGTCATGGAGCGCCTGGAGAGCTCGCAGACCCGGGTCACCGAGCTGACCGCCCGCCTGGAGCACTCCACCGTCGTCCTCACCGAGGCCGAGGGCCGCCGGGACGCCGCCTTCGCCGAGATCGACGCCGAGGCCGACAAGGTCAGGCGCGACCGCGAGACCGTCGCCGCCGTCGTCCCGGCCGACCTGATGAAGCTCTACAGCAAGCTGCGCGAGACGCAGGGCGGCGTCGGCGCGGCCCGCCTCTACCAGCGCCGCTGCGAGGGCTGCCGCACCGAGTTCTCGATCACCGAGCTGAACGCCATCAAGGCCGAGCCGGCCGACAAGGTGGTCCGCTGCGAGAACTGCTCGCGGATCCTGGTCCGCACCGCCGACTCGGGCGCCTGATCCGGTGGCGGCGCGCTTCATCGTCGAGGCGGACGGCGGGTCCCGGGGCAACCCGGGGCCGGCCGGCTACGGCGCGGTCGTCCGCGACGGCGACACCGGGCAGATCGTCGCCGAGGCCGCCGAGTTCATCGGGCACGCCACCAACAACGTGGCCGAGTACAAGGGCCTGATCGCCGGGCTCCGGGCGGCGCGCGAGCTCGACCCGGACGCCTCGGTGGACGTCCGGATGGACTCCAAGCTCGTCGTCGAGCAGATGTCCGGGCGCTGGAAGATCAAGCACCCCGACATGCAGCCGCTCGCCGCCGAGGCGAAGACCGTCTTCCCGCGCGGCCGCGTCACGTACACCTGGATCCCGCGCGAGCGGAACAAGGACGCCGACCGGCTCGCCAACGAGGCCATGGACGCCGGCAAGGCGGGGCGCCAGTGGGAGCCCAGGAAGCCCGCTCCCGCGAAGGCCGCCGTGGCCGAGGAGCCGCCGCTGGAGACCGCCGCCCCCAAGGCCGGCTGGGCCGCCCCGGCAGATCTCGGCACCCCCACCACCTTCGTGCTGCTGCGCCACGGCGAGACCGCGCTCACCCCGGAGAAGCGGTTCTCCGGCAGCGGCGGCAGCGACCCCGAGCTCTCCGAGAAGGGCCGCTGGCAGGCCGAGCGGGCCGCCGAGGCGCTCGCCGCGCGCGGCAGCATCCAGGCGGTCGTCGCCTCCCCGATGCAGCGCACCCGGCAGACCGCCGAGACCGTCGCGGCCAGGCTCGGCCTGGAGGTGCGGTACGAGGAGGGGCTGCGCGAGGTCGACTTCGGCGCGTGGGAGGGCCTGACCTTCGCCGAGGTCCGCGAGCGCTACCCGGACGACCTCACGGCGTGGCTCGGCTCCGCCAAGGCCAAGCCGACCGGCAGCGACGAGAGCTTCACGACGCTCACCCACCGGGCCGGCGTCGCCCGCGACAAGATCATCGCCCGCCACCCGGGCCGGACGGTGCTCGTCGTGTCCCACGTCAGCCCGATCAAGACGCTGGTCCGGCTGGCCCTCGGCGCCCCGCCGGACTCGATGTACCGGATGGAGCTGTCGGCGGCCTCGCTGTGCGCCGTCCAGTACTACGCGGACGGCAACGCGTCGGTCCGGCTGCTCAACGACACGTCGCACCTGCGCTGAGCAGCCCGTCACGGACGTGCTCAGTGCACGTCCGTGACCACGACGTCCAGCTGCCACGGCTTGCGGGCCGTGCCCTCAGCGGCGAGCTCCACCCGGTGGCCCAGCTCCAGCAGCGCGTCCATGAGCTCGGCGGGGGTCTTCGGCTCGGCGCCGGCGACGAGGAGGTCCCGGACGATCCGGCCCTTCGTCGCCTTGTTGAAGTGGCTGACGACCGTGCGCTTGCCGTTGCGCTCCTGGAGCACCCGGACGGTCGCCGTGCGCGACACGACCTCGCCGGCCGGCTTCCACGCGGCCGCGTACGCGGAACTGCGCAGGTCCAGCACCAGCCCGTCCGCGACCTCCGGGAGCACGGAGGCCATCGCGCTCCGCCAGTACGCTCCGAGCGCTCCCAGGCCGGGGAGTTTCACGCCCATCGAGCAGCGGTACGGCGGGATCCGGTCGGCGATCCGCACGGCGCCCCAGAGCCCGGAGAACACGAGCAGCGAGCGCTCGGCCCGGCCGTGGGCGGCCTCGTCCAGGGTGGCCAGGCCCAGGTTGTCGAACAGGACCCCGGTGTACACCTCGCCGGCCGGCCGCACCCCGGCCGAGAGCAGCCCGGCGTTCCGCGCGATCTCCCCACGGAGCCCCGGGCTGAGCCCGAGCACCTCGGCGGCGGTGTCCTCGTCACCCCGGCAGAGCGTGACCAGCGCCTCCAGCACCTCGCCCCGCGCCGCCGTCAGCCCCGCCAACGACAGCCGGTCGAGCGCCACCGGGCCCCCGTCCCCGGACGCGGCCTTCCCCTCCGAGGGCGGCAACAGCACCAGCACAGCGGACTCCTCAACACTTTGTGGCAATCGAACTCCGCCACCCTACTGCGAGCGCCTCTCGACACCCGCCCCCGCGATCACGGCCGCCCCCGCGCCGAGCGCGAGGCAGAGCGGCGAGTAGTACCGGCTGTCCAGCCGCGTGAACCGCTCCGAACGCTCGACGAAATTCCCGAACAGCGCCAGCCCGCCGATCCCGCGCGCCAACATCACCCCGGACACGGCCCGCACCCCGGCCCGCCGCAGCCGTCGCGGCCCGGCCGGAGGCAGCACGCCGGCTTCGGCCGCCACCAGGTACGCGCCCGCCCCGAGCAGCCCCGCCACGGCGAGGCAGGCGGCCGCAGGCGGCAGCCCGTCGCCCGCGCCGACCACGGTGTCCGCGAACTCCTCCGGAGTCCGCAACGGCCACGGCGTCACCGTCCACACCACGTGCAGCGCCCCGAGCCCCGCCAACGCGGCCGACACGGCCACCCCGGTCGCCTTCGTCGCACTCATCACCTAACCCCCTCGATGCTCGACCACTCGCCCCAACTCTACGAACCCTTACACCCGTTGGCTGACGCCCGTCCGCCCGTCCGCCGCGCTGTGACCCGAACTCCGCTCGCGCTGCTCAGGGGCAATTCGGTGGGGCTGGCCGGCGTCGCCCGTTACGGTGGGTGGTTGAGGAGAGTGAGCGAGATGACCCTGCGACCCCTGGACCTCGTGCCCGGCGATGACGACGACGCCGTGGAGGAGTCCCTGTCCGTCCGGCTGCCCGCCGATCTGCCCGTGGAGACGCGGCAGGCGCTGGAGTTCGCGCTGCGCGCCGCCGCGCAGGCCGTGATGGCCGGGCGGGTGCGGGTCACCGGGGCGGCGGCCGGGGACGACACCGCCGAGCTGGCGTTCGAGGTGCGGCAGTCGGACGTCCCGGAGGGGCTGGCCCGGCCCGGCCGGGCCGAGCGCCGGGCGGCCATGGTGGCCCGCATCCGCACCGCCAACGCCGAGACGCTGGAGAGGCTGAAGGACCTGTGACCGGGCCCACCCGGCCGACGGAGTTCCTGGACCTCGACGACGTCACCTACCTCGCCGGCGGCCCGGAGAACATCCGCGACCTCGGCGCCCTGCTCTCCGCGCTCGGCCGCCCGCGGGCGAGCCTGTTCGGCGCCGACGCCTACCCGGACCTCTGGACCAAGGCCGCCGCGCTCGGCCAGAGCCTCGCCCGCAACCACCCGCTGGTCGACCGGAACAAGCGCACCGCCTTCGAGGCGATGCTCCTGTTCCTGGACTACAACGGCGAGCCCTACACCGACCCGCACCCGGACGACGCCGTCGCCTTCGTGCTGCGTCTGGCCACCGGCGGCTACGACGACTCCGTCGCCCTCGCCGCCAAGCACCTGAGGGAGTTGCTGGGGCGCTGAGGACGCCGAGCCTCCGTCCGGAATCACCCGATTCGCCCTACGCTGACGTGCATGCCACGCCGAAAACTGCGCGTCAAGGCCGCCGACTCCGCCCGGATCAACGCGGAACTGGCCGAGCTCAGGACCCGACTGGAGATCCACGCCGAGTGGCCGGAGGCGGTGCTGGCCGAGGCGGAGGAGGCGGCCGAGCGGCCCAGAATGCCCGAGTACGACGCCACCGACCTGCCGCTGTTCACCGTCGACCCGCCCGGCTCCCGGGACCTCGACCAGGCGATGCACCTCACCCACCGCCCGGGCGGCGGCTACCGGGTGTACTACGCGATCGCCGACGTCGCCGCCTTCGTCCGCCCGGGCGGGGCGATCGACGCCGAGGCCCGCCGCCGGGTCGAGACGCTGTACTTCCCGGACCACCGCATCCCGCTGCACCCCGCCCGGATCTCCGAGGACGCCGCGAGCCTCCTGCCCGGCGAGCCCCGCCCGGCGCTGCTGTGGCAGCTCGACCTGGACGCGGACGGCGCTGTCGTGCTCGCGGACGCCCGCCGCGCCGTCGTCCGCTCGCACCGCCGCCTCGACTACGCGGCCGTCCAGCGCGCCGTCGACCTCGGCGGGGCCGACGAGCAGCTGGCCCTCCTCGCGACCGTCGGCGGGCTGCGCGAGGAGCAGGAGCGGGCGCGCGGCGGGATCAGCCTGCCGGTGCCGGAGCAAGAGGTCGAGGAGACGCTGCACGGGTACGTCCTCGGCTACCGCGCGCCCGGCCCGGCCGACGGCTGGAACGCCCAGATCTCGCTGCTCACCGGCATGGCCGCGGCCGAGCTGATGCTGGACGCGGGCGTCGGCCTGCTGCGCACCCTGCCGCCCGCGCCCGACGGGGCGTACGCGCGGCTGCGCCGGATCGCCGGCGCACTGGACGTGGCCTGGCCGGACGGCCTCCCGTACCAGGAGCTGATCCGCTCGCTCGATCCGGACGTGCCGCTCAACGCCGCCTTCCTCAACGAGTGCACCGGGCTGCTGCGCGGCGCCGGCTACCACGCGTTCGACGAGTCCCGCGGCCTGTCCGCCCCCGCGGAGCCGGGCCACGCCGCGCTGGCCGCGCCGTACGCGCACTGCACCGCGCCGCTGCGCCGGCTCGGCGACCGGTTCGCCCAGGAGGTGTGCGCCGCGGTGGCCGCCGGGGAGGACGTGCCGGACTGGACGCGTGACGCGCTGCCCGTCGTGCCGTCGCTGATGGCGGGCGGGGACCGCCGTTCGGCCGAGGTCGAGCGGGCCTGCGTGGACCTGGTGGAGGCGGAGCTGCTGGCGGGCCGGGAGGGCGAGGACTTCACGGCGGTGGTGATCGACGTGGACGAGAAGCGGCCCACCTCGGGCACCGTCCAGCTGCGCGAGCCGGCCGTCCGGGCCCGCTGCGACCGGCCGGCCGTTCCCGGGGCCGCCGCCGGAACAGGCGCCGGAACAGGCGCCGGTACGGGTGCCGGGCCGGCCCCGCTGCCGCTCGGCGGGCTGATCCGGGTGCGGCTGGCGGCGGCCGATCCGGCCACCCGGACGGTCCGCTTCGCGGCCCTCTGAGCCGCACCGGGGCGAGCGGGGGTGGGAGGATCGTGCCGTGCCCGAACCCTCCGCCCCCGCCGTCCCCTCCGCCCCCGGGCGGCGCCGCCGGCTGCTCGTGCTGGCGATCTGCTGCCTGAGCCTGTTCATCGTCGGCCTCGACAACACCGTGGTGAACATCGCGCTGCCGGCGATCCAGCGCGACCTCGACGCCCCGGCCTCCGGCCTCCAGTGGATCATCGACGCGTACACCCTCGTGCTGGCCTCGCTGCTGATGCTGTTCGGTTCGGTGGCCGACCGGTTCGGCCGGCGCCGGGTGTTCCAGATAGGGCTGCTGTGTTTCGCGCTCGGGTCGCTGCTGTGCAGTCTGGCGCCGAGCCTGGAGTGGCTGGTGGCGTTCCGGGCGCTCCAGGCGGTGGGCGGGTCGATGCTGAACCCGGTCGCGATGTCGATCATCACCAACACCTTCACCGACCCGGCCGAGCGGGCCCGGGCGATCGGGGTGTGGGGCGGGGTGGTCGGCATCTCGATGGCGATGGGTCCGCTGCTCGGCGGGTTCCTGGTGGACGGCGCCGGGTGGCCGTCGATCTTCCTGATCAACGTTCCGGTCGCGCTGGTCGCGGTCGCGCTGACCGTCCGTTACGTCCCCGAGTCGCGCGCGCCGAAGCCGCGCCGCCTGGACCCGGTCGGGCAGCTGCTGATGGTCCTGTTGCTCGGCTGCGGCACCGCCGCGATCATCGAGGGCCCCGGCAATGGCTGGACGTCCCCGCTGATCCTGGCCCTGGCCGGGGTCGCCGTGGCCGCGCTGGTCGCGTTCCCGCTGTGGGAGCGGCGGGTGGCCGAGCCGCTGGTGGACCCGCGGTTCTTCGCCAGCCCGCCGTTCACCGGCGCCACGGTCACGGCGGTGTGCGCGTTCGCGGGGCTCGGCGGCTTCCTCTTCCTCAACACCCTCTACCTGCAGGACGTCCGGCACTACGGCCCGGTCGAGGCGGGCCTGTGGACGCTGCCGATGGCCGGGATGATGCTGGTCTGCGCGCCGCTGTCCGGACGGATCGTCGGCAGCCACGGCCCGCGCCTGCCGCTGGTCGCGGCCGGGCTCGGCCTGGCCGCGAGCGGGTTGCTGCTGACCAGGCTGACGGCCGGCTCCCCGGCGGTGCTGCTGCTCGTCGCGTACGCGCTGTTCGGCTTCGGCTTCGGCATGGTCAACGCGCCGATCACCAACGCGGCCGTCTCCGGCATGCCGCGCGCCCAGGCGGGCGTGGCGGCGGCCGTCGCGTCGACGAGCCGGCAGGTGGGCCAGTCGCTCGGGGTGGCGGTGATCGGGACGGTCGTCACCTCGGCTGTGGTGGGCCCGCCGGCCACCGGTTTCGCGCCGGCCAGCCACGCCGGCTGGTGGATCCTGGTGGGCCTCGGCGGAGCGATCCTGGCCCTCGGCGTGGCCACCACCTCGGCCCGGGCGACGGCGGCCGCGGCCCGGGTCGCCGCCCGGCTCGGCGGGGATGCGCCCGCGGTCCGGACCGGAGTTCGGGAGGCTCCGCCGGAGCGGCTACGATGACCATTACGGCGGAAGAGCCGGCCGGGCGGTCGCGACGGGTCCCAGACCCGCCGAGGAACGTCCGGGCTCCACAGAGCAGGGTGGTGGGTAACGCCCACCCGGGGTGACCCGCGGGACAGTGCCACAGAAAACAGACCGCCCGCCGTTCTGCGGCGGGTAAGGGTGAAACGGTGGTGTAAGAGACCACCAGCGACCGGGGTGACCCGGCCGGCTCGGTAAACCCCACCTGGAGCAAGGTCAAGATCGGTGCCTCCGGGCACCGTGCGCGAGTGTTCGAGGGCTGCTCGCCCGAGCTCGCGGGTAGACCGCACGAGGCTGTCGGCAACGGCAGCCCTAGATGGATGGCCGTCTCCCCGGGCCGCGCAAGCAGCCCGGGTGACAGAACCCGGCGTACAGGCCGACTCTTCCGTCCCTACGCAGCAGGAGGCCCTCCGGCCCGCGCGAACAGCGCGGCCCGGAGGGCCTCCGTGCGTGGTGGCCGTCGTTATGCCGGGTGGGCGCCGACGGCGTCGCGGATCTGTTCGCCGAGGCCGCCGTTGACGCGGGCGCAGTTGGCGCAGCAGAAGAACATGCCGGCCACCTCGACGCCGTGGCCGACGATCCGGACGTTGCACTGTTCGCAGCGCGGCGCGAGCTTCTCCATCGCGCACTCGAAGCTGTCGAAGGTGTAGGTGTCGCCCGTGACCGTCTTGATCTCGAAGGCGAGCCAGTAGTCGTTGCCGCAGGTGACGCAGATGGCCATGGCGGCCGTCTCCCTTCCGGTGGGGCCGGCCCTGGCGGGGCGGCTGCCTCCAGTGTCGAAGGGGTGGACGGCCGCGGCCACTCGGCGGCCCCGTCAGGCGGAGCGGGCGGAGAGCTCGTCCAGGGCCCGGACGGCGCGCTCGGCGTCGTCGGCGCCGACGAACAGGTGGTCGTGGTGGAAGCCGGCCACGACGTTGCAGCTGATCCCCTCCTCGGCGAGCCGGCCGGCGACCGCCGCCGTCAGCCCGACGGCCTCCAGCGCCGAGTGGATCTGCAGGGTGATCCAGGCCGCCACGTACTCGTACCGCAGCCCGAGCGCGTCCGCCTCCTCCTGCGGGAGCACCACCGTCACCCCTTCGGGTTCGGCGACGGTCACCACCGGGCGCATCCCGGCGGGCACCTTCGCGGGCAGCGTGCAGTAGACGTACCGCCCCGGGTTGAGCAGCGGGCGCATGCCGCGCAGCAGCGTCGAAAGATCACGTTCTCCGGCCATGCCCGTCACCGTAGCGGCTCGACGGGAGCCGGGCGCCGCGCTCCACGGACGTGTCGGATGTCGTTAAGCCGTTGACGAGCGACAGTCACCGATATATCGTCGAGCTATCGAGACAGTTACTCGACTGTTTCGTCGAACCATAGGAGGTGGGCGCGATGCGCTCAGGAATGCGATTTCGCGGGGAGGGCCCCCGTGGCGAGAGGCGCCGGGGCCCGGGCCCGGAGTCCCTGGGGATGCCGGGGGAGGGCTACGAGCGCCGTGCGGCGTTCGGCGGCTTCGGTCCGCCGTTCGGCGGCGGCCCCGGTCACCCGATGGGCGGCCCGTACGGGCACGGCTTCGGTGGACGCGGCGGCCGGCGCGGCGGTCCGCACGGGCGGCGGGGCGGCCGGGCGCGGCGCGGGGACGTCCGCGCCTCGCTGCTGGCGCTGCTCAAGGAGCGGCCGATGCACGGCTACGAGATGATCGCCGAGATCACAGAGCGGACCGGCGGGGCCTGGCGGCCGAGCCCGGGTTCGATCTACCCGAACCTCCAGCTGATGGAGGAGGAGGGCCTGATCGTCGCGGAGGAGGTCGGCGGCAAGCGGCTGGTCTCGCTCACCGAGGCGGGCCGGGCCGAGGCCGAGGCCGGGCCCGCGGAGCCGTGGGCGGAGGCCGGCCGGGAGGTCGACTGGGAGGCCGTCCAGGAGGTCGGCCAGGCGCTGGCCGCGGTCGACCAGGCGATCCGTCAGGTCATGGCCACCGGCTCGGAGGCGCAGCGCACCAAGGGCCTCGCGGTGCTGACCGAGGCCCGGAAGAAGCTGTACCTGATCCTCGCCGAGGATGACTGACCGTCACCGGGGGGACAAGGGCGGTGCCGCTGCTCGCGAGCCGGCTCGGGAAGGGGCTCAGCCTCGGACCGTGAACAGGGCCACGCAGGCGAGCAGCAGCACCGCCCACCCGAACCAGAGCCAGCCGTCGGGCCCGATGACGACGGTGTAGAGGCTGATCACGACCAGCAGCGCCGCGGTGACGCCGGCCACCTGCCGGTTGTGGTGCGCGATCGCCTCGGTCCTGCTCCTGGGGTGCCGCACGGTTCTCGCCATGGCCGTCCTCCCGGGGAGGCTGCGGAGGCGCCGCGGCGCGGGGCGTCAGCCGGACGCGCGCTCGGTGGCCGCCTCGTCGTACTCGTAGCGCCAGAACCAGCGGGTGCCGTGCACCTGCTTGGACCGGACGTACACCAGTGTGCGCGCGGGGGTGTCGCCGTGCGCGGGGACCGGCACCTTGTAGGTCTTGGGCACGCCGAGCATCATCCCCACCTCGATGGCGAGGAACTGGCCGTCCAGGGGGCCGCCGACGAATTCGGTCTCCGCTTTCACCCCACCAGGGTCTCACCTCCGGGCGGGTGACGTTACGGGTGGTGGCGCGGGTGGTGGCGCGGGTGGGACGGCGCGGGTGGGACGGCGCGACGCCGCAGGTGGTGCCGTGGGTAACGTTGCGGCGGACCGGCCGAGGGGGCCTTGTGGCCGCCGCGTGCCGGGAGTGTGACCGGCGAGGCACCGCCCCCGGTCATCCGAAGGCCCCGCGCACCCTTATCCTTCCTGTTACGCCCTCGGGGTTCACCCGGGTGAGCGGGCCCCGTACGGGCCTGGCGAGGCGCGGATCGGCGTGCTTTCCGGGCCTTCGAGCCGCAGCCCGAGCGCTGCCGCGACTCCGTACCGTGACCCGGGCGTCGGCCGTCCGGTGACCCCGGCTCCGGCCGGCAGGGCGTGGACGGCAAGGCCGAGCACCGACCCGGGAAGCAGCGGGGGGCGCCGTGCGTTGCGTCGGAGAGGTACGTCGAACGCTGTGTCGCACCAGGCACGGCAGTGCGCGGAAGGGGCCCGATGGAAGCCGGCAGCAGGTGGACGACCTGGTGGCAGAAGCGTGAGCGTGAGCGGGCCCGCCCGGGCGACGCGGACACTCCCGCCGCCCGACTGGATCAGCTGCTCGGCGCCGTCCGCGCCGGTTTCCCGCTCGCGCCCGCCGCGCATCCGGCCGGCTACCGATGTTCGTGCGACCGGGTCGCGTGTCCGGCGCCGGCCCAGCACCCGGTGTCCTTCGCCTGGCAGACCCAGGCCACCACGGATCCGGAACAGCTGGCCCGCTGGCTCTCCCGCGACCCGCACGCCAACTTCGTGACCGCCACCGGCCGCGCGCACGACGTCCTGGACGTCCCGGCCGAGGCCGGCCGGCTCGCCCTGGAGCGGCTGACGGCGCTCGGCGTCGAGGGCCCGGTGGCCGCCGTCGGCGAGGACCGCTACCTGTTTTTCACCGCCACCCGCGGCACCCCGCAGGACGAGGACGAGTGGTGGCCGAGCGCGCTCGACTCCACGCCGGACACCATGTCCGAGCACCCCGGCCTGCGCTGGCACTGCCGCGGCTCGTACACCCTGCTGCCGCCGGCCGCGCTGCCGGACGGCTCCCAGGTGCACTGGCTGCGCGGGCCCGAGCTGCCCCTGCCGGACCCGCTGCGCGTCCTGGACGTGCTGACGGACGCCTGCACCGAGGTGGGCGCCGTGGCCGAGGAGCAGTGGCTCATCGGCTGACGGCGCCCGGGACGGCTTACGGCAGGGTGAGGATCTCCGCGCCGTCCGCCGTGACCACCAGGGTGTGCTCGAACTGGGCGGTGCGCTTGCGGTCCTTGGTGACGACCGTCCAGCCGTCCGCCCAGATCTCGTAGTCGTAGGTGCCGAGGGTGAGCATCGGCTCGATGGTGAAGGTCATCCCGGGCTTGATCACCTCGGTGGCCCGCTCGCTGTCGTAGTGCGGGACGATCAGGCCGGAGTGGAACGACGTGTTGATGCCGTGGCCGGTGAAGTCCCGCACGACGCCGTAGTCGAAGCGCTTGGCGTAGGACTCGATGACCCGGCCGATCACGTTGATCTGACGGCCCGGCTTGACCGCCTTGATCGCCCGGTTGAGGGACTCCCTGGTCCGCTCGACCAGCAGCCGGGACTCCTCGTCCACGTCGCCGACCAGGTAGGTCGCGTTGAGGTCGCCGTGCACGCCGTGGATGTAGGCGGTGGCGTCGATGTTGACGATGTCGCCGTCCTGGAGCACGGTCGAGTCCGGGATGCCGTGGCAGATCACCTCGTTGATCGAGGTGCAGATCGACTTGGGGAAGCCGCGGTAGCCGAGGTCGGACGGGTAGGCGCCGTGGTCGCACATGTACGCGTGGGCGACGGCGTCCAGCGCGTCGGTCGTGACGCCGGGGGCGATCAGCTTGGCCGCCTCCTCCATCGCCTGCGCGGCGATCCGGCTCGCGATCCGCATCTTCTCGATCGTCTCGGCGGTCTGCACCTCGGGCCCGGTGTACGGCGTCGGCGCGGGCTTGCCGACGTACTCGGGGCGCGCGATGTGCGCCGGGACCTTGCGGGTGGGGGACTGGATGCCGGGTACGAGAGCCATGTCGGCGAGTCTATCGGCCGGGCCCAGGGCGGCCGGGCGGTGTGCGGCTGGGCGGTGTGCGGAGCGGACCCGGCCGGGGAATGATCTGGAGCGGACCGTCCGCCGTCGTTCAGTCGTTCAGGAGATAGCCATGCCCTTGGGATTCCGCCGCACGCCGACCGGCAAGCCCGGCGAGTGGTTCTACTGCATCAAGCACAGCAAGGTCGAGGAGGGCCCCGAGTGCCCGGCCAAGGACCGGCTCGGCCCGTACGCCAGCCGGGACGAGGCGGCGCACGCCCTCCAGCTCGCCGACGAGCGCAACCGCGAGTGGCAGAACGATCCGCGTTGGACCGACAAGCCGAAGGGCGAGAGCGAGTAACGGCGCGTCACGGGACGGCGGGCGCTGTCTTCTCGCCGCCGGCCTGCTCGCCGATGGCCTGCTCGCCGCCGGCCCGTTCGCCCTCCGCCCGTTCGTGCTCGGCCCGGACGGCGGCGGTGTGCGGGTCGGTGCGGTCGTCGTACCGGAGCAGGCTCGGGAGCGCCGCGGCGACGGCGAGGACGGCGAGGACGCAGGCCAGGCCGCCGGTCCAGACGGCGGCCCGGACGCCGACCAGGCCGGCCATGGTGCCGGCCCGGACCTGCCCGAGCTGCGGGCCGACCGAGTAGCTGAGCAGTTCCACGCCGGCCATCCGGCCGCGGAGCTCGTCCGGGATGGACTGGTTCCACATGGTCGAGCGGGCGACCCCGCTGATCTGGTCGGCGCCGCCGGCCAGGGCCAGGCCGAGCAGGACCACCCAGACGTTGCCGGCCAGGCCCGCCAGCGCCATCGCCGCGCCCCAGCCGATGGCCGCGACGACCAGCAGCCGGCCGTGCCGGTGGACCCGCGAGGTCCACCCGCTGGTCGCGCCGACCAGCAGGGCGCCCGCGGCGGAGGCCGCGTACATCGGGCCGAGCGCCCAGTCGGCGCCCAACTCCGAGGCCAGGAACGGGAAGACGGCGACGGGGAAGGCGAACAGCATCGCGCAGGTGTCGATCGCGTACGTGCCCAGCAGGTCCTTGCGGCTCCACGCGTACCGGAGGCCGGTCAACACCGCCCGCAGCGACGGGCGTTCGGCATCGCTCGCGGGCGGGACGGCCCGGATCCGGGCGAGCAGCAGCAGCGACACGGCGAACGTGAGGACGTCGAGCGCGTACGCCGTCCGCACCCCGGCGAAGGCGACGATGACACCGGCCAGCGTCGGGCCCGCCACCGAAGCGGCGTTGTGGTAGAGGGACTTGAGGGCGTACGCGGCGGCGAGCTGGTCGTGCCGGACGATCCGCGGGACGAGCGAGTCCAGCGCCGGGCGCTGGAGGCCGTCGGTCGCGGCGACCAGCGCGGCGACCGCGTAGACCGGCCAGAGCAGCGGGTGCGGCAGCAGCGCGTTGAGCAGGAGCAGTGCGGCCAGGAGGCCCAGCCCGGCCTCGGAGAGCAGCACCAGCCGGCGCCGGTCGAGGGCGTCCGCGAGCGCGCCGCCCCAGAGGCCGAAGACGATCAGCGGGACGAGCTCGAAGGCGCCGACCAGGCCGACCGCGAAGGACGAGCCGGTGAGGTCCTTGATCTGCATCGGCACCGCGACGTAGGTGAGGAAGCTGCCGAAGCTCGTCACACAGCCGGACGTCCAGAGCAGCCGGAACTCGCGGGAGGAGCGCCAGGGGGCGAGGTCCGGTCGGAGCGAGCGCAGCAGGGTGCGCAGCCGGCCGGTATGAGGTGGTTCACCGTCGTTCACGAACGACCATCCTCGGTCGGCCGGTTCGGGCGCCGCAACGGGTTTTCCGCGCGGCTGGGCAGTACTACCAGCGGCGGATCCCCGGTTCGGCGGTGAGGCGGGCGGCCAGCTCGGCGAGCCGGCCCAGCGCCGAGCGGCGGGCCGGGGGCTGCCCGGCGGCGGCGCAGACCAGGTGCTGGGCGAGGTCGAAGGGCACCTCGTCGCCGGTGCCGACGGCCAGCCGCTCGTGCGCCAGCCCACCGAGGTCGCCCGGCCCGCCGGCCTCGGCGCCGCCGTCCAGCGCGAGCACCGTCGCGCCGCCCCGGCGGGCGTCCTGGACGCGCTCCAGCAGCGGCGCGCCGGCGGCCTGCGGGGCGACGACCAGGACGGTGGCGCCGCGCCGGGCCTCGGTGAGCCGGCGCAGGTCGTGCGCCAGGTGCGCCGGGGCGCCGGCCGGCGGACGGTGGCGCAGCAGGGTGGGCGCCAGCCGGGGGACGTCCGACCAGGCGGCCTCGTCATCCAGGTGGGCGGCCAGGTGCCAGGGCTCGTACGCCTCGGTGCCGACCAGCAGCAGCCCGTCCGCCCGGCGCCGGGACACCGAACGGTGCAGCGCTCCGGCGAAGTGGCCGACCAGCTCCAGCCAGCCGGTGCCGGCCAGCCGCTCCTGGAGTGCCGAAACTCTCACCGCGTCCATGGCCCTCAGAATGTCGGCCCGGCGAGGGATTTGGCAGGATCGGCCCATGACTTCCCTCGATTCAGCGACAAACCCGGCCCGTGAGCTGCCGGACGTCTCGCAGCTGGTGGTCGGCGTCCTCGGCGGCACCGGCGACCAGGGGCGCGGGCTGGCCCTGCGGCTGGCCAAGGCCGGCCAGCAGGTGATCATCGGCTCGCGCGACGCCGCCCGGGCCGAGGCCTCGGCCGCCGAACTGGGCCTCGGCGTGCGCGGCGCCGACAACGCCACCGTCGCCCGGGAGAGCGACATCGTGATCATCGCCGTCCCGTGGGACGGGCACGCCGCGACCCTCACCGCCCTGCGCGAGGAGCTGGCCGGCAAGGTCGTCGTCGACTGCGTGAACCCGCTCGGCTTCGACAAGCAGGGCGCCTACGCGCTCGTGCCCGAGGAGGGCAGCGCCGCGCAGCAGGCCGCCGCGCTGCTGCCGGACTCGCGGGTCACCGCCGCGTTCCACCACCTCTCGGCGGTGCTGCTGCAGGACGAGTCGGTGGAGCGGATCGACACCGATGTGATGGTCCTCGGCGACGAGCGCGCCGCGACCGACCTCGTGCAGGCGCTCGCCGAGCGGATCCCCGGCATGCGGGGCATCTTCGCGGGCCGGCTGCGCAACGCCCACCAGGTGGAGTCGCTGGTGGCCAACCTGATCTCGGTCAACCGCCGCTACAAGGCGCACGCGGGCCTGCGGATCACGGACGTCTGAGTCGTGTCGCTCTCACCCCCGGCGGGGGCCCGGGGGTGAGGTCGGCGACAATGGGTGCCGGCCGCCCCCGGCCGACCGTTCCCGCCCTAGGAGCCCCGCGCCATGCCTCGCACGTCCGTCTTCGCCCTGATCGTCGTCGTCCTCGCGCTGGCCGCCGCCGTGGTCTCGCTGACCCAGGGCTTCTGGCTGGGCCTGATCTGGATCCCGCTGGCGGGCGTGGCGAGCAACGTGCTGTGGATGAACCGCCGCCGCGCGAAGCTCGCCGAGCAGGCCGCCGAGCAGGGCTAGTTCTTCCAGAAGCTGAACAGGTAGCGGCCGAGCGTCGCGTAGTCGGCGTCCACGCCGAACAGGTTCATCAGGCCGTGGACGGCCCCGAAGAAGTACGAGTTGACCTCCGGCTGCCACAGCAGCGCGAAGACCGCCAGCATCCCGTACGGGGCGAACGGCTCGACGGCGCGGCGCGCGTTGTACGACAGCCAGGGCTCGATGATCCCGTAGCCGTCCAGGCCCGGCACCGGCAGCAGGTTCAGCAGGGCCGCGCTGAGCTGGAGCAGGCCGAGGAAGCCGAGCGCGCCGGCGAACGGCGAGACGTTCAGCTCGTAGCCGTTCCAGACCGCGTGCACCGTCGGGTCGTCCAGCCAGCCCGCGCCGATCGGGATCAGCAGCAGCGCCGCGCACAGCAGGTTCACCAGCGGCCCGGCCGCCGAGATCAGGCTGTGCTTGAGCCGCCCCTGGATCCGGTGCCGCTCGATCCAGACCGAGCCGCCGGGCAGGCCGATGCCGCCGAGGATCACGAAGACGATCGGCAGCACGAAACTGAGCAGCACGTTGGTGTACTTGAGCGGGTTGAGCGTCAGGTAGCCCTTCGCGCCGACGCTGATGTCGCCGCCGTGCAGCGCGGTGCGCGCGTGCGCGTACTCGTGCAGGCAGAGCGAGACCATCCAGCCCGCGACGACGAACAGGAACACCCCGAACGAGGCGTTGCCGTAGCCGGCGTACACCGCCCAGCCGGACGTGCCCAGTATGGCGAGGAGCACCCAGAACACCGGGCTGATCCGGCGGTCGTCGCTGCGCGAGCGCTGCGTTGCGGCGAAGGTCATGGCGTGGTGCTCCGGGGGTAGGGGATGCGCGGTGTACCGATCATGCCGGGCGGGCGGTGGGCGGACAAGCCGCCCCGGGTGAACGTCCGGAGCCCTTGCCAGGGTTCCGGGGCCCGGCCGGTGCCCGGACAATTGTGCGCCCCCGCGGCCGGACATCGACCAGAATGGTCCGGTGCATTACGGCATCCTCGGAACCACCACGGCCCACCACGACGACGGCACGCCGGTCCCGCTCGGCGGCGCCCGGCTGCGCGCGCTGCTCACCGCGCTGGTCCTGCGCGAGGGCCGGCCGGTGCCGGCCGACCTCCTGGTGGACGAGGTGTGGGACGCCGAACCGCCGCAGGACGCCTCGGCCGCCCTGCAGACCCTGGTCGGCCGGCTGCGCCGCACCGTCGGCCGGGACGAGATCGGCTCCGGCCCGGCCGGGTACTGGCTGACCGGCCCGGCCACCGACCTCGCCGAGTTCCGCCGGCTGTCCGCCGAGGGCCGCCGGGCGCTGGACACCGGCGACCACGCGCTCGCCGCCGAGCGGCTGCGGGCCGCCCTCGCGCTGTGGCGCGGCCCCGCGCTGGCCGACCTGCCGGACCGCGGCCCGGCCACCCGGCTGGAGGCCCAGCGCGACGAGGCCCACCGGCACCGCATCACCGCCGAACTCGGCCTCGGCCGGGCCGCCGACCTGGTCGCCGAGCTCGCCGAGCACTGCGAGCGGCGCCCGCTGGACGAGCCCTGGCAGCACCTGCTGCTCCGCGCGCTGCACGGGAGCGGCCGGACGGCCGAGGCGCTGCGCCACTACGAGCGGACCAGGCGCGCCCTCGCCGACGAGCTGGGCGTCGACCCGGGCCGCCAACTCCAGGACGTCTACACCGAGTTGCTGGCACCCGAGGAGGCCCCGCCGCCGCCGAAGGCGCCGCCCGTGCGCGCGGCAGGCAACGTGCGCGGCCGGCTCACCAGCTTCGTCGGCCGCGAGAGCGACCTCGCCGCCCTGCGCGAGGCCCTGACGGCCAGTCGGCTGGTCACCCTGACCGGTCCCGGCGGCTCGGGCAAGACCAGCCTCGCGGTCGAGGCCGGCCGCGCCGAACTCGCCGCCGGCCGCCGCCCGGACGGCGTCTGGGTGGCCGAACTCGCCCCGCTGGAGAGCCCGGAGGCCGTCCCCGCCGCCGTGTTCTCCGCCCTCGGCCTGCGCGAGACCGTCCTGCACACCGGCAGCATGGTCGCCGAGGTCATCGAGAAGCGCGTCGAGGACCCGCTGCGCCGGCTGGTCGAGCACTGCGCCCACCGCCGCATGCTGCTCGTCCTCGACAACTGCGAGCACCTGATCCAGGCCGCCGCCGACCTCGCCGCCACCCTGCTCGTCGAGTGCCCCGGCCTCACCGTGCTCGCCACCAGCCGCGAACCGCTCGGCGTGCCCGGCGAGACGGTCGTGCCGGTCGAGCCGCTGCCCGCGCCCGTCGCGCTGCGCCTGCTCGGCGAACGGGCCGCCGCCGCCCGCCCCGGCTACGACCCGGCCAGCGAGCCGGAGGCCTGCGCCGAGATCTGCCGCCGCCTGGACGGCCTGCCGCTCGCCATCGAACTCGCCGCCGCCCGGCTGCGGGTGATGACGGCCCGCCAGATCGCCGACCGCCTGGACGGCCGTTTCGCCCTGCTCACCGCCGGCAGCCGCACCCTCCTGCCGCGCCAGCAGACCCTTCGCGCGGTGGTCGACTGGAGCTGGGACCTCCTCGGCAAGCGCGAACGGGCCGTCCTGCGGCGGCTGTCGGTGTTCGCCGGCGGCTGGCGCCTGGAGGACGCCGAGGCGATCTGCGCCGACGGCGTCGAGGTGACCCGCACCGAGGTCGCCGACCTCCTGCTCTCCCTCGTGGACAAGTCCCTCCTGGTCGCCGACCTCGGCGGCGCGGGCCTGCCGCGCTACCGCATGCTGGAGACCATCCACGAGTACGCCGAGGAGCGCCTTGGCGAGGCCGCCGAGGACGCCGAGACGGAGGGCCGCCACGTCGCGCACTTCCGCGAGCTGGTCGCCACCGCCGACCTGAGCATCCACGGCCCGCAGCAACTCCACTGGCTGGCGGTGCTGGAGCGCGAGCAGGACAACATCCGGGCCGCGCTGCGCCGCGCGGTCGACCGGCGGGACGAGGAGCAGGCCCTCGCCCTCGCCCTCGGCATGAGCTGGTACTGGTCGCTGCGCGGCTACAGCATGGAGGCGCGCGGCTGGTACACCGCGATCGCGGCGATCGGCCCGGACCCGTTCGACCCGGCCGCACCGGCCCCCGTGCCGCTGGAGCGCAACGTCCTCGCGTACGGCGTGCCGATGCCCGAGGGCGTCGTCGAGGAGGCCCGCCGGCTGCTCGCGATGCACCGCCTGATCGGGCTGTTCGAGGGCAACCTGGAGGTGCTCGGCGACCAGCAGGCGATCGCGGTCTCGCAGCACCTGCTCGACGCCTACACCCCCGAGCTGCCGCAGTCCTACCGGTTCCCGGCGCTGATGCGGGTGTTCGGGGCCTTCCTGGCCGGCCGGCTGGAGCTGATGAAGGACCTGATGGACGACGCCGTGCGCGGTTGCGAGGAGCACGGCGAGCTGACCGACCTCGCGTTCATCCTGCAGATCCGGGCCAAGATGATGAACGACTGGCCCGGCGGCGCGGAGCAGGGCATCCGCGACGGCGAGCGGTCCTTGCAGCTGTGCCGCGAGGCCGGGGACCTCTGGGGCGTCTCCCAGGCGCTGGCCGCCCGCGGCGAGGCGCTGGCCAACGTGGGCGAGCCGGCGGAGGCCGCCGCCGCGTACGAGCAGGCGATCGAGCTGGCCGAGGAACTCGGCGCCCCGCAGGAGGTGCCGATCCTGCGGGTCAACCTCGGCGCCGCCGTGCTGGAGCTGGACATGGACCGCGGCGAGCGGATCATCCGGGAGACGCTCGACGGGATCGACCCCACGAGCGCGTACCAGTCCGTCAACGGCGCGCTCCTCTTCGGACGCCTGACGCTGTGCGGCATCCACACCCAACGCGGGGAGTACGACCGGGCGCTGGCCGAACTGGACCGGCTGGACGTGTCCCAGGTGGGCGGCTTCTCGCCCGGCGTGGTGGCCGGCCTGCTCGCCACCGCCCGCGGCTGGATCACCGCCCGGGCCGGCCGCCCGGAGGAGGGGCTGGCCATGATGCGCGACGGCCGGCGGCTGCTGCGGGCGATGGAGGGCGCGAGCGGCTTCGCCGAGCAGATGACGGTGATGGTCGTGCCGGCCGTGGCCGGTGTGCTGCGCGCCTTCGCCGAGCGCGACGGCGACCTCGCGAAGGCCCGCCTGGCCGCCGTGCTGCTCGGCGCCCACAACGGGCTGAACGGCCCGAAGGGCGGCTACCTGGACCGCATGGACCGCGAGCGCTCGGCGGTCGCCCTGCGGGCCCTGCTGGGGGACGAGGCGTACGAGGCCGCCCGCGCCGAGGGCGACGGCATGACGCCGCGGCAGACGCAGGACGCCCTGGACGAGCTGATCGGTTAGGGCCGCCCCGCCGACTTCGCGGGACGGCCCCGGTCGCCCCGGCCGGTCCCCACCCCCGCGGAGGGCCGGCCGTCGGGCGTCACACCCGCTTGCGGAACCGCGCCACCGCGAGCGGGGCGAAGATCGCGGTCGAGGCGGCGGACCAGATCAGCACGACCATCACCGGGTGGGCCACCGCCCCCTCGCCGTTGAGCAGCGCGCGGGCGGCGTCGGCCAGCGCGGACAGCGGGTTGACCTTGGTGAAGGCCTGCAGCCAGCCCGGCATGGTGTTCGTCGGTGCGAAGATCGAGCTGCCGAACTGCATCGGCATCAGGACCAGCATGGAGACGCCCTGGACGGCCTGGGCGCTCTTCATCGACATGCCCAGCAGCATCGAGATCCAGACGATCGACATGCCGAACACCAGCGACAGGCCGACCGCGGCCAGCAGCTCCGGCACGCCGGTCTTCAGCTCGAAGCCGAGGATGAACGCGAAGGTCAGCAGGATCGCGGAGGAGAGCAGGGCCCGCAGCGTCTCCGCCGCGATCTTGGACAGCAGGACGGAGGCCCGGCCGATCGGCAGGGTGCGGAAACGGTCCATCACCCCGGTCTGGAAGTCGCTGTTCAGCCCGGTGCCGACGGCCAGCGCCAGCGTCATGCCGGTCTGCCCGAGCAGGCCGGGGATGATGAACTGCTTGTACTTGTCCGGGTCCCCGACGAAGATGGCGCCGCCGAACACGTAGACGAACAGCAGCGTGAAGATGATCGGCATCAGCACGGCGTCGAACATCGACTCCGGGTCGGCCTTGATCCGCATCAGGTTGCGGCGGGTCAGCGCGCCGACGTGGCGCAGGGTGCCGGCCAGGCCGATCCGGGGGTCCTCGGCGCGGGTCTCCCCGGCCCGGGCGGGGGCGAGCGTGGCGGTGGTCATGCGACGGGCTCCTTGACGAGGGCGGCGGCGGGCGCGGTGGCCGCGTCGGCGGTGGGTTTGCCGGTGATGGCGAGGAAGACCTCGTCCAGGCTGGGCACCTTGGTGTCGATGCCGGCGATCGCGAAGCCGCGTCCGCCGAGCACCCCGATCACGGCGGTGAGCTGCTGCTCGTCGACGAGCGGCACCGCGAGCAGGCCGTCGTCGGGGGAGAAGGTGGCGCCGGAGACGCCGTTCTCGTGCAGGCAGCGGGCCATCTCCGGCAGCTCGGCCGGGTTTGCCGGGCGGACCTGAAGGATCCGGCCGCCGACCTTGGCCTTGAGCTCGGCGACGCCGCCACTGGCGATCACCTTGCCCCGGTCGATGACGGTCAGCTCGTTCGCGAGCTGCTCCGCCTCCTCCATGTACTGGGTGGTCAGCAGCACGGTGCTGCCGTCGGCGACCATCCGCTGCACCTCGTCCCAGACCTCGTTGCGGGTGCGCGGGTCGAGGCCGGTGGTGGGCTCGTCCAGGTAGAGCACCCGGGGGCGGCCGATCATGCTGGCGGCCAGGTCGAGGCGCCGGCGCATGCCGCCGGAGTAGGTCTTGGCGATCCGCTTGGCGGCCTCGGTGAGCGAGAAGCGCTCCAGCAGCTCGCCGGCCCGGGCCTTGGCGTCGCGGCTGGAGAGGTCGAGCAGCCGGCCGATCAGGTAGAGGTTCTCGTAGCCGGAGAGCAGCTCGTCGACGGACGCGTACTGGCCGGTCAGGCCGATCGTGCGGCGCAGCTGCTTGGGCTGGCGCAGGACGTCGTAGCCACCGACGAACGCGGTGCCGGCGTCCGGCTTGATCAGCGTGGAGAGGATCCGCACCAGGGTGGTCTTGCCGGCGCCGTTGGGGCCGAGCAGGGCGAGGACGGTGCCCTCGCGGACGGTGAGGTCGACCCCGTCGAGGGCCAAGGTGTCGCCGAAGTGCTTGACGATGCCGTGGACCTCGACGGCGTTGCCCGCGGCGACGGCTTGCCGGGAGCCGGACCGGTCGTTCGGGGCGGTGGCGATTCGTGTCATGCCCCCAGGCTGTCCGGCCCGGCTGTCAGCGGGCTGTCGCGCGGCCGGCGCTGCTGTCACCCCGCTGTCACCGGCGGTCCGGCGTGACGGCGGCGCCGGAAACGGCTGCGGCCCCGCTCCCCGGAACCAAGGCGCCACGGCTCGATGCTCTTGCCGACCTTGTAGACCAGCAGGGTCGTGCCGCCGGCCCAGACGACGCCGCCCAGCACGTTGGCGATCAGGAACTTC
>NZ_JBFBDY010000052.1:0-24673 GCF_040683475.1 Kitasatospora sp. NPDC093558
GAGCCGGTCCATCCGAGGATGGACCGGCTCCACTGGAGGACCGGCATGCCGGTCTGCGCGTCAGCGCGAGACCTTACCGGCCTTGATGCACGAGGTGCAGACGTTGAGCCGCTTCGGCGTCCGCCCAATCACAGCGCGCACCGTCTGAATGTTGGGGTTCCAACGACGGGGGGTACGGCGGTGCGAGTGGGAGATGCTGTTGCCGAAGCCCGGCCCCTTGCCGCAGACGTCGCAGTTGGCAGCCACAGGAGTCACTCCAAGACTTCAGATCAGTTACGTTCGACAACCCCACCGAGCCACCGGAACACTCGCGTGAACCGAACCGGCCTGGGGGGTGCGCCCGGATTGTTCCAGGCAACCGGAAGAGCATACAACGCTTGCTCCCGTTCAACGAAACTACCATGACCGCCGGGGTGATCGCTGCGGCCGACGGCCCGGGCGGCCCCTCCCGGCCCCCGATAACCTGCCGGTATCACACTTCGCCGTTCAACCCGAGGCCATCGCGGCGTTCCATCCGGAGGAGACCTGGTGCTGCACACGCTCGACGCCCCGGCCGTGCGCACCTGGTGCCAGCTCGCCCTGCGCGCGCTCGGCCAGGCGCGTGAGGAGATCGACGCGCTCAACGTCTATCCCGTCCCGGACGGCGACACCGGCACCAACCTCTACCTGACCGTCGAGTCCGCCGCCGCCGAGGTGGAGAGCCGCTTCGCCGACCCGGCCGCGCAGCCCGCCCCCGGCCTCGCCGACACCGTCCGGGCGATGGCCCGCGGCGCCCTGGTCGGCGCCCGCGGCAACTCCGGCGTGATCCTCGCCCAGTGGCTGCGCGGCACCGCCGAGACGCTGGCCGAGGGCGGCGGGGCCGATCAGCTGCGGGCCGCCCTCCAGCGGGCCGCCGAGTCCGCGTACCAGGCCGTCGCGGAGCCCGTCGAGGGCACCCTGCTGACCGTCGCCCGGGTCGCCGCCCGGGAGGCCGTCCGGGCCGGGGACGGGCTCGCGCAGGTCGCCGACACCGCGTACCGGGCCGCCAGGGACGCGCTGCGGCACACGCCCGAGCAGCTCGCCGTGCTCGCCGAGAACGGGGTCGTCGACGCGGGCGGGCGCGGCTTGGTGGCCGTCCTCGGCGCGCTCGCCGACGCCGTCGCCGGGCATCAGCCGATGGGGCCGGTCGCGCTGCGCGGGGACGTCCGTGCCGTCGAGTCCTGTGAGGTCCACCTGAGGCCGCCCGGCCCCGGCCACCCCGCCTTCGAGGTCATCTACCTGCTGGACGCCCCCGACGACGCCCTGCCCGCGCTGCGCGAGCGGCTCGGCGGGCTCGGCGACGCGCGGGTCAGGGGGGGCGGCGACGGCCTGTGCAACGTGCACGTCCACGTGGACGACGCGGGCGCCGCCGTCGAGGCCGGCATCGGGGCCGGGCGGCCGCACCAGATCCGCATCACGCACTTCGCCGAGGCCGCCGCCCGCTCCGGCGCCGCCGCCGAACCGGGCGAGCGCGAGGAGCCGGCCCGCGCAGTGCTCTCCGTGGTGTGCGGCGAGGGCCTCGCCGAACTCTGCGAGCAGGCCGGTGCCGTCGTGCTCCGCGCCGACCCGGACCGCCCGACCGCCAGCGCCGAACTCGCCGCCGCCGTGCGGCGCTCGGGCGCGCGCGAGGTCGTCCTGCTGCTCAACGACCCCGAACTGCGCGCCGCCGCCGGGGCCGCCGCCGACCAGCTCCGCGAGGAGGGCGTGCGGATCGCCGTGCTGCCCACCCGCTCGCCGGTCCAGGGGCTCGCGGCGCTCGCGGTGCACGAGGCCGGGCGCCGCTTCGACGAGGACGTCGTCGCCATGACCTCCGCCGCCGGCGCCACCCGGTATGCCGAACTCGCCGTCGCCGAGGGGGAGTCCTGGACGATGGCCGGGGTCTGCCAGGCCGGGGACGTGCTCGGCCTGATCGACGGGGACGTCGCGGTGATCGGCGCCGGGGCGGCCGAGGTCGGGGCGAGCGTGCTGGACCGGATGCTCGGCGCGGGCGGCGAACTCGTCACCCTGATCCTCGGCGAGGGCGCCGACGACGCGCTCGCCGAGCACCTGGTCGCGCACGTCCGCCACGGGCGGCCCGAGGTGGACACGGTCGTCTTCCACGGCGGCCGGGAGGCGGCCCCGCTGCTCATCGGGGTCGAGTAGCCCGGTTTGTCGGTGCGGTGGTGTAAACAGGGGCCTGATGGGCGCTCTCGATGAACCACTGACCAAGCTCGTCGGCGACCGCACCGCGAAGGTGCTCGCCGACAGCCTCAAGCTGCGCACGGTCGGGGACCTCCTGCACCACTACCCCCGCCGCTACGTCGAACGCGGCCAGCTCACCAGCCTGGACGAGCTGGAGATCGACGAGCACGTCACCGTGCTGGCCCGGATCGAGAAGGTCACGCTCATCCCCTTCCGCGGCCGCAAGGGCGACCGCCTGGAGGTCGTCGTCACCGACGGCCGCAGCCGGCTCTCGCTGGTGTTCTTCAACCAGGGCTGGCGGCAGAAGGAGCTCAGGAGCGGCGCCCAGGGCCTGTTCGCGGGCAAGGTCAACGTCTTCAACCGCACCCGCCAGCTGGTCTCGCCGGACTACCAGCTGCTCGACGAGGACGCCACTGCATCGACTGGAGCTGGGGACGCGGCGCAGCAGTTCGCCGGCCGCCTCATCCCGGTGTACGGCGCGAGCGCCCAGATGCCCAGCTGGAAGCTGTCGATCTGCATCGAGACCGCGCTCACCAAGCACCTCGGCGACGTCGGCGAGCCGCTGCCCGCCGAACTGCGCGAGCGGCACGGGCTGATCCCGCTCCCGGAGGCCCTGGAGCTGATCCACCGCCCGCGCAGCCAGGCCGACCGCGAGCGCGCCCAGAGCCGGCTGCGCTGGGACGAGGCCTTCGTCCTCCAGGTCGCCCTCGCGCAGCGCCGGGCCGCCGAGTCCGCGCTGCCCGCCAAGCCGCGCCGGGCCCGCGAAGGCGGCCTGCTGGACGCGTTCGACGACCGGCTGCCGTTCACCCTCACCGAGGGGCAGCAGAAGGTGTCCGCCGAGATCGCCGCCGACCTCGCGAGCGCGCACCCGATGCACCGGCTGCTCCAGGGCGAGGTCGGAAGTGGAAAGACGCTGGTGGCGCTGCGCGCGATGCTCGCCGTGGTGGACGCCGGCGGCCAGGCCGTCCTGCTCGCGCCCACCGAGGTGCTCGCCCAGCAGCACCACCGTTCGATCGTCGAGATGATGGGCGACCTCGCCGAGGGCGGCATGCTCGGCGGCTCCGACCTCGGCACCAGGGTCGTGCTGCTCACCGGCTCGATGGGCGTCCCGGCCCGCCGCCAGGCGCTGCTCGACATGGCCTGCGGGGACGCCGGGATCGCCATCGGCACCCACGCGCTGATCGAGGACAAGGTCCAGTTCCAGGACCTCGGCCTCGTCGTCGTCGACGAGCAGCACCGCTTCGGCGTCGAGCAGCGGGACGCGCTGCGCGCCAAGGGCGACCAGCCGCCGCACCTGCTGGTGATGACGGCCACCCCGATCCCGCGCACGGTCGCCATGACGGTCTTCGGGGACTTGGAGACCTCCGTCCTGGACCAGCTCCCGGCCGGCCGCTCGCCGATCTCCACCCACGTCGTCCCGGCGGTCGAGAAGCCCAACTTCCTCACCCGCGCCTGGGAGCGGGTCCGCGAGGAGGTCGGCAAGGGCCACCAGGCGTACGTCGTCTGCCCCCGCATCGGGGACGAGGAGCCGGCGGCCGACCCGAAGAACGCGAAGAAGAAGCGGAAGCCGGCCGAGGACGACTTCGAGGACCTCACCGACGACGCCGCCGACGCCGGGGCCGGGAGTGACGAACGGCGGCCCCCGCTCTCGGTGGTGGAGACCGCCGAGAAGCTGGTAGCGGGCCCGCTGAGCGGCCTGCGGGTGGAGATCCTGCACGGCCGGCTCGCCCCCGAGGCCAAGGACGACGTGATGCGCCGGTTCTCGGCCGGCGAGGTGGACGTCCTGGTCGCCACCACCGTGATCGAGGTCGGCGTCAACGTCCCCAACTCCACCGCGATGGTCATCATGGACGCCGACCGCTTCGGCGTCTCCCAGCTGCACCAACTGCGCGGCCGGGTCGGCCGCGGCAGCGCGGCGGGTCTGTGCCTGCTGGTCAGCGACATGCCCGCGGGCAGTGCGGCCCGGGCCCGGCTGGACGCGGTGGCCGGCACGCTGGACGGCTTCGAGCTGTCCCGGATCGACCTCGAACAGCGCCGCGAGGGCGACGTGCTGGGCCAGGCGCAGTCCGGCGTGAAGTCCTCGCTCAAGGTGCTCTCGGTGCTGGAGGACGAGGAGGTCATCCTCACCGCCAGGACGGAGGCCACCCAACTGGTCGCCGAGGACCCTGATCTCGCCGCCCACCCGGAGCTGCGCACCGCGCTGGAGAGCCTCATCGACGAGGACCGCGCGGCCTACATGGAGAAGGGCTGAGGAGAAGGGCTGAGCGGGCCCGCGCGGCCCGGGAATTGTCAGTCCCCCGCGAGAGAATGAAGGTGTTCAGGACGCACCCTCAAGGTGCGTACCTGGCGCGACACTTGGGGGTCCTGCCATGGCATTCCGTCATCTCAACGAGCTCCCGCTGGGCGACAAGGTCTTCCGGATCGAACTCGCCAGCGACGACGACCGCGAGGTCACCCTCACCCTGACCGGCTGGCGCGAGGGGGCGGCCGCCGCGCCGCTCGCCTCGGGCAAGCTCCGCCTGCCGGTCGAGGACGTCGCCTCGCTGCGGATCGCGCTCAACCGCGCGCTGCGGGCGCTGGCGATCGTCGCCGACGTCTCCGAGCCCATCCCCGACCGCGACGTGCTGCGCGAGCTGTACCCCGGCCACGGCGCCCCCTGGGTGCCGCAGCACGAGGAGGAGCTGGTCCGGCGCTTCCACGACGGCGAGACCGTCGCCCGGATCGCCGCCCGCTTCGGCCGCACGCCCGACTCCGTCCGCACCAAGCTGCGCGAGCTCGGGCACGACCCGCGCCGCCCCGAGTTCTGCCCGCCCGACGGCTGCCTGTCCTGGTCCCGCTACGCCTCGCCGGCCCTGCTCGGCGCGTCGGTCCCGGCCCAGTCGGCGGGCTCCGAGGCGAGCTGAGCACCTGAGCTGCAGCCCCGCCGGTCACTCCGGCGGGGCTGCAGCCGTATAGCGTGGTCGGGCAGCGACGAAAGGACCTCCCACCACCATGACCCGCGTGATCGCCGGGGCGGCCGGCGGCCGCCGGCTGGCCGTACCGCCAGGCCGGGGCACCCGACCGACCTCCGACAAGGCCCGTGAGGCGATGTTCTCCACCCTGGAGGCGCTGCGCGGCACCCTGCACGGGAGCCGGATGCTCGACCTGTTCGGCGGATCGGGCGCGGTCGGCCTGGAGGCGCTGTCCCGGGGTGCCGAGCACGTCCTGCTGGTCGAGGCGGACGGCCAGGCGGCCCGGGTGATCCGCGAGAACGTCCGCACGATCGGCCTGCCGGGCGCGCAGCTGAAGGCGGCCAAGGCCGAGAAGGTGATCGCGGGACCGCCCCCGGAGGCCCCGTACGACCTGGCGTTCCTCGATCCTCCGTACGCCGTCACCGACGACGAACTGCGCGAGATGCTGATCACACTCCTGGCCGGGGGCTGGCTCGCGGAGGACGCACTCGTCACCGTGGAGCGCAGCACCCGCGGCGGAGTGTTCGGCTGGCCCGACGGTTTCGAGGAACTGCGCTCCCGCCGCTACGGCGAGGGCACGCTCTGGTACGGTCGCGCCGCCGCCGAGGCCCGCCAGCACGAGTAGCGGGCCGGGGCCCGCAGCAGCCGTCACCCCACGAGGGAGCACAAACGCCATGCGCCGAGCCGTCTGTCCCGGTTCGTTCGACCCGATCACCAACGGCCACCTCGACATCATCGAGCGGGCCTCGAAGCTCTACGACGTGGTGCATGTCGCGGTCCTGATCAACCGGAACAAGCGCGGCATGTTCGGCATCGAGGAGCGGATCGGCCTGATCGAGGAGGTCACCGCGGACTTCGGGAACGTGGTGGTCGAGTCGCACCACGGCCTGCTGGTGGACTTCTGCCGCGAGCGCGGCATCCCCGCGATCATCAAGGGGCTGCGGGCCGTCAGCGACTTCGACTACGAGCTGCAGATGGCCCAGATGAACCACGGGCTGACGGGCGTCGAGACGCTGTTCGTGCCGACCTCGCCGACGTACAGCTTCCTGTCCTCGACGCTGGTCAAGGAGGTGGCCTCGTACGGCGGGGACGTCTCGCACCTGCTGCCCGCGGTGGTGCACCGCCGGCTGGTCGAGCGGATCGCGGAGCGCAAGGCCGAGCAGTAGCCCGGCCGTTCCCTCTCGGCCGTCTTCCTGCCGCTTCGTCATGGTTTGTCCAGGTAGCCGGGATCCTCCCAGGGGGGCCGGTCCGGCTCGGGCGTTGTGACCGCGCCCCGCAGTGGCCGTACAGTCTGTATTCCTGCCCTGCGGTGAGGTCCACCGCGCCGGGCCTGCCTCCGCCGGACCGTCGGCGGCACACGGAAAGACGAAGCCCCGTGGACGTGCAGAACAAGGTCGACGAGATCGTGGCGGCGGTCGAGAACGCCCGCTCGATGCCGATGTCGGCCTCCTGCGTGGTGAACCGGGCCGAGCTGATCGGCCTGCTCAACGACCTGAAGGCGGAACTGCCCGCCGAACTGGCCCAGGCGCAGTCGGTGATGGCCGACCACGAGCAGGTGGTGGCCGGCGCCCAGGCCGAGGCCGACCGGATCATCCAGGGGGCGCACGCCGAGCGCGGCTCCCTGATCTCCGACACCGAGGTGGTCCGCCGGGCCCAGGCCGAGGCCGACCGGATCCTCGCCGAGGCGCGCTCCGAGGTGGAGACCAAGCGGGCCGAGGCCGACGACTACGTGGACAGCAAGCTCGCCAACTTCGAGGTGGTGCTGACCAAGACGCTCGGCGCCGTCGGCCGCGGCCGGACCAAGCTGCGCGGCGACTCCAGCGTCTTCGAGAACGAGTACGACGGCGAGACGGACGGCGAGGAGTTCCAGCCGCGCGTCAGCCCGAGCCCCGAGGTCGACGAGTACGTCGATGTGAAGCTCGCCACCCTGGAGAACGTGCTCAGCGCGACCCTGGAGGCCGTCGGCAAGGGCCGCGACAAGCTCCTCGGCAAGCGGCCGATCGACGAGCTGGGCGCCTACCTGGCCGCCGCCGACGAGGCGCAGCAGGCCAAGGAGCGGGCCGAGGCGGTCGCGGCGGGCTTCGCCGCCGACGGCGACGGCGAGGAGCTCGCCTGGTACCGCGAGGACGTCCCGCAGCAGCAGAGCTGGCCGGAGCAGACCCCGGCCGCGGCCGGCTGGCAGAACCCCGGCGCCGACCAGTACGCGGCGGCCCAGCATCAGGGCGGCCAGCATCAGGGTGGCCAGCATCAGGGCGGGCAGTACGCCGAGGTGTACGGCGGGGGCTTCGACCCGGCCGCCCAGGGCGACCCGTACGGCAACCAGTGGGCCCACCAGCAGCAGGACGCCACCGGCGCGTACCCGCAGCAGCAGCACGGCGACTACACGGGCCAGCAGCACGGCGACTACGGCTACCAGCAGCAGCAGGGCTACGGCGCGCAGCAGTACGACGCCTACGGCTACCCGCAGCAGCCCGTCGCGCAGCAGCCCGTCGTGCCGCAGCAGCACGGGCTGGACGAGACGAGCTTCTTCGACACCAGCATGATCGACATGACCAGGCTGCGGGAGCTCGGCGGACGCTGAGCACCGGTCCCGGGGACGGTCCTCCGGGACCGAAGTTGGGCCTGGCGGGAGACTCCGGTAGTCTGACCACTCCGGCCTCTCCATGTCGGACTGTCGGCTTGCCCTCGCGGCGCCGCCGCACATGGGGCCCCACCGATCACCTTCCATGGAAGTCAGGACACCTTGAACCGCCTCGACCACCGCGACCCCCTCGTGTTCGACACGCACGAGCTCGGCCGTCGTCCGGGTTCGATGCGCAAGGTGTCCCGCACCCTGGAGGCCCCCGAGGGCTTCGGGATCATCGACGTGATCGGCGTGCCGGAGAAGAGCGAGATCCGGCTGGAGCTCCGCCTGGAGTCCGTGGTCGAGGGCGTGCTGGTCACCGGCACCGCCGAGGCCGGCGTCGAGGGCGAGTGCGTCCGGTGCCTGGAGCCCGTCGAGTTCGACATCGACGTGGACTTCCAGGAGCTGTACTACTACCCGGAGTCCGACGAGCGTCACCGCGCCCGGACCGCCGGGTCCGAGGACCTCGACGAGGACTCGGAAGAAGAGACTTACCGCCTGGAGGGCGATTTCTTCGACCTCCAGCCGGTGCTGCGTGACGCGGTGGTGCTCGCACTGCCGCTGCAGCCGGTGTGCCAGGACGACTGCCTGGGCCTGTGCTCCGAGTGCGGAGCGCGCCTGAGCGACGACCCGGCGCACCACCACGATGCCGCCGACCCCCGGTGGGCGGCTCTGCAGGGACTCTCCGCCGCCCCCGGCGACGAGGGTGACGGGATCAAGAACAGCGACACCCGTGAGGGTGCCGCCGAGAACCAGGAGAAGTAGCCGTGGCTGTTCCGAAGCGGAAGATGTCGCGCAGCAACACGCGCCACCGCCGTTCCAACTGGAAGGCCGTCGTTCCGGCCCTCGTGGCGTGCGACCGCTGCCACGAGCCGAAGCTCGGCCACATCGCGTGCCCCAGCTGCGGCACGTACAACCGCCGCCAGGTCCTCTCGGTCTGATCGGCGGGGTGCACGGATCGATGTCGGACGGTAACTCCACCCGCAAGGCGTCCGCCGCCACGAAGGGTTCTTCGGGCGGTGGCAAGGCCGGTGGGCCGGCTTCGACCGAATACGACGTCCTGGAAGGGCGCCTCGGGTACACACTTGAGAGCGCCCTTCTGGTACGTGCCCTGACCCACCGCTCGTACGCGTACGAGAACGGTGGCCTGCCCACCAACGAGCGCCTGGAGTTCCTCGGCGACTCGGTGCTGGGCCTCGTGGTGACGGACACCCTCTACCGCGTCCACCCGGACGTCCCCGAGGGCACCCTCGCCAAGCTGCGCGCCGCGGTGGTCAACTCCCGCGCGCTCGCGGACGTCGGCCGGGGACTGGACCTCGGCGCCTTCATCCGCCTCGGCAAGGGCGAAGAGGGCACCGGCGGCCGCGACAAGTCGTCGATCCTCGCGGACACCGTCGAGGCCGTGATCGGCGCGGTCTACCTGGACAAGGGCCTGGACGCGGCCACCGAGTTCGTCCACCGCCTGTTCGACCCGCTGATCGAGGAGTCCTCTCAGCTGGGCGCGGGCCTGGACTGGAAGACCAGCCTCCAGGAGCTCACCGCTTCGGTGGGCATCGGCGTGCCCGAGTACGTGGTCATGGAGGCAGGTCCCGACCACGAGAAGACCTTCACCGCGGTGGCCCGCGTGGCCGGCCAGGACTTCGGCAGCGGCGTCGGCCGCTCGAAGAAGGAGGCCGAGCAGAAGGCCGCCGAGAGCGCCTGGCGCGCGATCAAGGAGAAGTACGCCGACCGGCTGCCCGCCGGCGCGTAAGCGAGCGCGGCGAGCGACGGTACAGAACTGCACATGGCGCGAAGTGCCCGCCGAGCCAAGCGAGGCGGGTGCATCGCGCAGTAGCCTTCCTCCTGCCGATCCCTTTCCGCAGGAGGAACGTTCCGTTGCCCGAACTCCCCGAGGTCGAGGTCGTCCGCCGAGGTCTGGCGAACTGGGTCGCCGGGCGGACCGTCGCCGACGTCCAGGTGCTCCACCCGCGCGCGGTGCGCCGCCAGCCCGCCGGCACGGCAGACTTCGCCGCCCGGCTGACCGGGACGACACTCGGCGCCGCGCAGCGCCGCGGCAAGTACCTGTGGCTGCCGCTGACCGGCACAGGAGCCGGCTTTTCGCTGATCGGCCACCTCGGGATGAGCGGCCAACTCCTCGTCCAGGACCCGTCGGTGCCCGACGAGACGCACCTGCGGGTGCGGCTGCGCTTCACCGACGGCGGACGCGAACTGCGCTTCGTCGACCAGCGGACCTTCGGCGGCCTCGCGGTCGAGGAGGCCGAGGAGGGCGACCCCGAGGGCACGCCGGTCTCCATCGCGCACATCGCCCGCGACCCGCTCGACCCCCGCTTCGACGACGACGACTTCGTGACCGCGCTGCGCGCCAAGCGCACCACCGTCAAGCGCGCGTTGCTCGACCAGACGCTGATCAGCGGGGTCGGCAACATCTACGCCGACGAGGCGCTCTGGCGCTCCAAGCTGCACTACGACCGGCCGACGGCGACGCTCACCCGCCCGCAGGCCGGCGTCCTGCTGGCCAACGCCCGGGACGTGATGACCGCGGCGCTGGCCGTCGGCGGCACCAGCTTCGACAGCCTGTACGTCAACGTGAACGGCGAAAGCGGGTACTTCTCGCGGGACCTCGACGCGTACGGCCGCGAGCACGAGCCCTGCCGCCGCTGCGGCACCGCGATCCGCCGGGCGGCCTGGATGAACCGCTCCAGCTACTTCTGCCCCCGCTGCCAGCGCGTGCCGCGGGCCCGCAGCGGGGGCTGATCCCCGCCTACTTGTGGGCGAGTTCGGGCTTCTGCTCGGCCGCTTCGCCGAGGGCGCCGTGGTCGCCCTGGCCGAAGTAGGCGACACCGACGGCGGACACCACCGCGAGCAGGAACCCGACCACGCCGAGCCAGCCCAGGCCGGCCTTGGAGGAGTCGCCGAGCCACAGCACGCCGACCGCGCCGGGCAGCACCGTCTCGCCGACCACCAGGGCGGCCGTCGCGCCGTTCACCGAGCCGATCTGCAGCGCGACCGTGTGCACGTACATGCCGCCGAGCCCGCCGATGAGGATCGCGTACAGGGCCGGGTCCGAGAGCAGGCTGCCGAGTTCGAACGGCTCGACGCCGTTGAGGATGCGCACGCCGACGCCGAGGCCGCCGAAGCCGAGGCCGGAGAGCAGACCGGCGACGATCGCGCCCTTCGAGCCCATCCGCCGCACCAGTAGGCCGCCGCCGACCAGCAGAACGGTGGTGATGACCAGCAGCCACCAGTGGAAGGACATGTCCGCGTGGTGGCCGCCCTCCGGGCCGGCCGAGACGGCCAGCAGCACCAGCGCCGAGCAGAGCACGCCGATCGACGCCCACTCCAGCTGCTTGAGCCGGATGCCGAGCAGCTTGATGCTCAGCACCGCGGTGATCACCAGGTTGGCGCTGATGATGGTCTGCGAGAGGAACAGCGGCAGCAGCCGGGCGGCCAGCGCGCCGAGTCCGAAGCCGATCAGGTCGAGCACCGAGCCGAGGATGAACTCCCAGGTGACGGCGGCCTTCGCGGTCGAGGACAGGCTCGGCCCGCCGTGCTCGGTCGTGGCGGTGGAGTCGCCCCTGGCCGCCTCCTCGCGGGCGGACCGGCGGGAACCGACGGCCTGCAGGACCGAGCCGGTGCCGTAGCAGGCGGATGCCGCCACGGCGGTGACGAGGCCGATGATCACCGAGCGCTCCGATCAGAAGGGTTGGGGCCACGAGGGGCGTTGGGTCAAGAACGGGTAATGGACCAGTGGTCCGGGACCACTATGCCCGTCCGCACGATACGGTCGGGCCACCCCCTCGACCGCTCCGGGCCTGCCGGGACGTACGTCCGGGCACGTGCCGCGGTTCCCGTCGATCATCCGGTTCAGGGTGGATACGGGGGAAATCTCATCCCCGAGGAGGGGACGGCCCCGGCGTCCGGCGGGGAATTCCTTCATCACCAGTATGCGAAGGGTATGGCGTGCTTCGCCGCCAGTCGCGGTAGCGTCGGGTGCTATGAGAACCCTTGCTCGACGTTCCCGGGGCACCGGGCCGCTCGCCGTGGTCGCGGCGACGCTGCTCGGGCTTATGCTCCTGCTCGCTCCGGCGGCCTCCGCCGCAGGTGGGCTGGACGACGCCACTGCCGCCATGAAGCAGGGCCGGGTCTACGTCGACCCGGCCATGACCAGCCGCTTCAGCCAGGGCCAGGCCGACGCCCTGACCGAGAAGATCAAGAAGGCCGACAAGCCGATCTTCGTCGCGGTGGTCCCGGCCACGGCCGCCTACGGCCCCCAGAACCTCTTCAACGACGTCCGCACCAAGGTCGGCATCGACGGCGTCTACGCGATCTGGCGCGGTGACCAGTTCCAGGCCCGCGCCGACCAGGGCGCGCTGCCGAAGGGCAACGCCGAGAAGTACGCCGGCGCGGCATTCCGCTCGCACAACGGCGACATCAACGCGACCCTCAACGAGTTCGTCGACAACGCCGCGGAGAAGACCAAGGGCGAGGGTGTCAACAGCAGCACCTCGATCGCCTGGGTGGTCATCCCGGTCGTGCTGCTCGCGCTGGCCGGCGCCGGCGTCTTCTTCCTCTTCCGCCGCGCCAAGAAGCGCAAGGAGGAGCAGGCCCGCGCCGAGCTGGAGCAGCTGCGCCGCGTGGTCGACGAGGACATCACCGCCTACGGCGTCGAGCTGGAGCGCCTGGACTTCAACCCGCGGGCGGCCGACGCCGACGACGTCCAGCGCACCGACTACAGCCACGCGCTGGACTCGTACGAGAAGGCCAAGCGCCTGATGGACGAGGCCAAGAAGCCCGAGGACGTCAAGGTCGTCACCGAGACGATCGAGGACGGCCGGTTCGCGCTGGCCACCCTGGCCGCCCGGCGCGACAAGCGCCCGCTGCCCGAGCGCCGTCCCCCGTGCTTCATGGACCCGCGCCACGGCCCGTCCGTCAAGGACGTCGACTGGGCCCCGGCGGGCGGCTCCGCCCGCAGCGTCCCGGTCTGCCAGGCCGACGCGGACCGCGTGGCCGCCGGCCTCGACCCGGCCGTCCGCACGGTCGACACCGAGCACGGCCCGCAGCCGTACTGGAACGCCGGCCCGGCCTACGCCCCGTACGCGGGCGGCTACTACAGCAGCTTCGGCGGCGGCCTGCTGCCCGGCCTGCTGGTCGGCACCGTGCTCGGCTCGATGATCAGCAGCCCGGCCTACGCCGCGGCGCCGATGTACGAGGGCGGCGGCCACCACGGCTACCAGGACCAGTACGAGGGCGGCGACTTCACCGGTGCCGACTTCAACTCCTCCGACTTCGGCAGCTTCGGCGGCGGTGACTTCGGCGGCGGGAACGACTTCGGCGGTGGCGGTGACTTCGGTGGCGGCGGCGACTGGTGACCCGCTGACCTGACACGCACACCCCACTGCGGCCCCGCCGGGATCATCCGGCGGGGTCGCAGTGCCGTCCGCTCCGGGTTTGAGAACCCAACCCTGTGTGGCACGCTGGCGTTGTGACCCCTGACACCTCCGGCCCGCCCGACGCCCCGGGCCTGCTCCCGTCGGCGCCCGCGGCCCTGCCCGGCCGGCCCTGCTCGATGGCGGCGGCGCTGCACGTCGTCGGCGAGAAGTGGGCCCTGCTGGCGGTGCGCGAGCTGTTCTACGGCAACCACCGCTTCGACCGGATCGCCCGCAACACGGGCGCGCCCCGGGACCGGCTCACCGCCCGGCTGCGGGCGCTGGAGGAGGCCGGAGTCGTCGAGCGCCGCGCCTACAGCGAGCGGCCGCCGCGCTACGAGTACCACCTCACCGAGGCCGGCCGGGACCTCGCCCCGCTCGCGCACGCGCTGCGCACCTGGGGCGACCGCTGGCTGCTGCCCGAGTCGCCGGTCACCTTCGACCACGCGCCCGAGGGCCACGAGCCGCACGCCTTCGACGCGGCCTGGGTCTGTCGCACCTGCGGCCGGGAGGTCGGACGCGGCGAACTGCACGCGCGGGTCCACAGCCCGGGCTGGACCGTCGAGGGCCCTGCGGAGCTGTGACCGGGCCCCCGTCCGGTTAGGGTCGGGGCATGCACGGTCGCGACGCCCACAGTGAGGAACCGGTCCGGGTCACCGCCTGGGTCCGGGGGAAGGTCCAGCAGGTCGGCTTCCGCTGGTGGACCAGGGCTCGGGCGCTGGAGGTCGGCCTCACCGGCTACGCGAGCAACCTCGGCGACGGCCGCGTCCAGGTGGTGGCCGAGGGCCTCGCCGCCGACTGCGAGGAACTCCTCGCCCTGCTGCGCGGCCCCGACACGCCCGGCAGCGTGAGCGGCGTGACCGAGATCTGGACCGCCGTCGGCACCGGCTACGAGGGCTTCGAGATCCGCTGATCCGCTGGTGGGAGCCCCCGGGCCCGCCCCACGCCCGGGTCCGGGAGAAAAGATCCTCAACCGGCGGTGTCATACGGTTGCCATCCGGGCAGACTCGTGGTTGACTCCGCATCGAACGATGATCCACGAGCACGTGGTGGACCCCGGCCCGAACCCCCTCGGCGTGACGACACCGCCAGGCAGGTGACAGGGGCGCGGTAGCGTGCGGTGATCGTGTTGACCCGTACCGTCTTTGGTGAGACGCTGGAAGCCCGCGCACACGACCGCGTTTTCCCGGCCGGCGCATGCCCTCGTGAGCCCAGCTCACGGTGGTTGTGCCGGAGTGCCCAGCCGGCACTACCGGTGGCGCGCCGCGCGTGCGTCCCCCTTCCCCCTAGACCTGTACCGTTCCGGTTCGGTCACTCAGCGTGGAGGACCATTCATCATGGCAAAGGCGCTTCTCGGGTACGTCGGCGGCCCCGACCCGCGAATGCTCTCCGAGATGCGACGGCTTCAGCAGCGCGTCCAGGACCTTGAAGCCGAGCTCCTTAGGATGCAGGCTGAGAACGACGCTCTCACCGCTGTCGCTGACGAGCACTCGCTGCTCAACAGCATCGATCTGGACCAGCGGGAGCCGGCTCTCACCTGAGTCCCCCCGGTCCTCACAGATCGACGCCGCTGTGCACTGAGCCGCCCCGAAAGGGACGCAGCATGCAAGGGACGCCCGGTTGTGGCGTCCCTTCGTCGTGTCCGGGCGCCTTCGGCCGCCCACGCGCCGGATACAGTCGCCGTCGGGGGGCCGTGACCCCCGGCGAACGATGAGGAGACCGGCCGCGTGCACCTGAAGAGCCTGACGCTGCGCGGGTTCAAGTCCTTCGCCTCCAGCACCACGCTGCGCTTCGAGCCCGGCATCACCTGCGTCGTCGGCCCGAACGGCTCCGGCAAGTCCAACGTCGTCGACGCGCTCTCCTGGGTCATGGGCGAGCAGGGCGCCAAGTCGCTGCGCGGCGGCAAGATGGAGGACGTCATCTTCGCCGGGACCAGCGGGCGCGCCCCGCTCGGCCGCGCCGAGGTCAGCCTCACCATCGACAACACCGACGGCGCGCTGCCCATCGAGTACGCCGAGGTGACCATCACCCGGACGATGTTCCGCAACGGCGGCAGCGAGTACGCGCTCAACGGCCAGACCTGCCGGCTGCTCGACATCCAGGAACTGCTCTCCGACTCCGGCATCGGCCGCGAGATGCACGTCATCGTCGGCCAGGGCCAGCTGGACTCCGTCCTGCACGCCGACCCGATGGGCCGCCGGGCCTTCATCGAGGAGGCGGCCGGCGTGCTCAAGCACCGCAAGCGCAAGGAGAAGGCGCTGCGGAAGCTGGACGCGATGCAGGCCAACCTCAACCGCGTCCAGGACCTGGTGGCCGAACTGCGCCGCCAGCTCGGCCCGCTCGGCCGGCAGGCCAGGATCGCCCGCCGCGCCGCCGGCATCCAGGCCGACCTGCGTGACGCCCGGCTGCGGCTGCTCGCCGACGACCTGCTCGGCCTGCGCAGAGCCGTCGAGGCCGAGATCGCCGACGAACTCGCGCTGCGCCTGCGCCGCACCACCGTCGAGCAGGAGCTGGCCCGCGCCGTCCAGCGCGAGCGCGTCCTGGAGGCGCAGGTCGAGCAGCTCGGCCCGAGCCTGGAGACCGCCCGGCAGACCTGGTACCGCCTCTCGGCGCTCGCCGAGCGCACCCGCGGCACGGTCGGACTGGCCGAGGCGCGGGCCCGGCACGCCGTCGCCGGGGGACAGGGCGAGGAGCGGCGCGGACGGGATCCCGAGGAACTCGAACGGGAGGCCGAGCGCGTCCGCGAGGAGGAGGCCGCGCTCGCCGAGGCGCTGGAGGAGGCCCAGTACGCGCTGGCCGAGGCCGTCGAACGCAAGAGCGAGCTGGAACGCGACCTGGCCGCCGAGGAACGCCGGCTGCGGGACGCCGCCCGGGCCATCGCCGACCGCCGCGAAGGGCTCGCCCGGCTCCAGGGACAGGCGGCGGCCGCGCGCTCCAAGGCCGCGTCGGCCCAGGCCGAGATCGGCCGGCTCACCGAGGCCAGGGACGAGGCGCTGCTGCGCGCCGAGGCCGCGCAAGGCGAGTTCGAGCAGCTCCAGGAGCAGGTCGACGGCCTCGCCGGGGACGACGAGCGTGCCGACGCCGCCCACGACGGGGCCCGGGAACGGCTCGCCGCCGTCGAACGGGACCTCGCCGCCGCCCGGGAGGCGGCCGGCGCCGCCGAGCGCGAACGCGCCGGGCTCACCGCGCGCCACGAGGCGCTCGCGCTCGGACTGCGGCGCAAGGACGGCAGCGGCGCGCTGCTCGCGGCGAGGGAACGGCTGACCGGACTGCTCGGCCCGGCCGCCGCACTGCTGCGGACCGCCCCCGGCCACGAGGTCGCCGTCGCCGCCGCGCTCGGCGCCGCGGCCGACGCGGTGGCCGTCGACTCGCCGGACACCGCCGTCGCCGCGCTGCGCCTGCTGCGCGCCGACGATGCCGGACGGGCCGCGCTGCTGATCGCCGGCGCGCCCGAACCTGCTCCGCCCGCGCAGGAGTTGCCCGCCGGTGCCCGCTGGGCGGCCGAACTGGTGGACGGACCGGCCGAGTTGATCACCGCCGTGCGGACACTCCTGGCCGGGGTGGCCGTCGTCGCCACCCTCGACGACGCCCTGCCCCTGATCGCCGCGCACCCCGCGCTGAGCGCCGTCACCGCCGACGGCGACCGGCTCGGCGCGGGCTGCGCCCACGGCGGCTCCGGCGGTGCGCCGAGCCTGCTGGAGACCCAGGCCGCGGTGGACGAGACGGCCCGCGCGATCGACGAACTCGCCCTCCGCTGCGCCGAGTCGGCCGAACGCCTGGCCGAACTCACCGAACTGCGCGGCGAGTCGGCGGCCGAGGTGGAACGGCTCTCCGCCCAGCGGCGCGAGGCGGAGAAGGAACGGGCCCAGGTGGCCGGCGCGCTCGGCCGCCTCGGCGGGCAGGCCCGCGCCGCCGCCGGCGAGGCCGAACGGCTGGCCGCCGCTGCCGCGCGCGCGGAGGAGGGCCTCGCCCAACTGCTGTCCACCGCCGAGGAATTGGCCGAACGCCTGGCCGCGGCCGAGGACTCCGCCGACGCGGGGGAGGACGAGCCCGACCCGGCCGAGCAGCAGCGACTGGCCGAGGCCGCCTCGGCCGCCCGGCAGGCCGAGCTGGAGGCGCGGCTCGCCGTGCGCACCCACGAGGAGCGGGTCCGCGCGCTGTCCGGCCGGGCCGACCAGCTGGACCGCGCCGCCCGCGCCGAGCGCGAGGCCCGCGCCCGCGCCGCCGAGCGCCGTCGGCGCGCGCAGCACGACGCCGGGGTGGCGAACGCCGTCGCGGCGGGCGCCCGGCAACTGCTGGCCTGCCTGGAGGTGTCGCTCGCGCGTGCGGACGCCGGGCGCGCGGCCGTCGAACGGGAGCGCGCCGAGCGCGAGGCGGAGCTCAGGGAGCACCGCGAGCACGGCCGCGGCCTCAAGGAGGAGCTCGACAAGCTGGTCGACGCAGGCCACCGGGACGAGGTCCTGCGCGCCGAGAAGCGCCTGCGGATCGAGCAGCTGGAGGCCAGGGCACTGGAGGAGTTCGGCATCGACGGCGGCGAACTGCTCGCCTCGTACGGGCCCGACCAGCCCGTCCCGCCGGCCACGCCGGAGGAGGGGCAGGAGCCGGGGGAGCCGTACCCGTACGTCCGGGCCGAGCAGGAGAAGCGGCTGCGGGCGGCCGAGAAGGCGTACCAGCAGCTCGGCAAGGTGAACCCGCTCGCGCTGGAGGAGTTCGCCGCCCTGGAGGAGCGCCACCAGTTCCTCGGCGAGCAGCTGGACGACCTCAGGCGCAGCCGGCGCGACCTGCTGGACATCGTCCGGGACGTCGACGAGCGGGTCGAGCAGCTGTTCACCTCGGCCTACCACGACACGGCGGCGCAGTTCGAGGGCGTCTTCGCCCGGCTGTTCCCGGGCGGGGAGGGCCGGCTGGTGCTGACCGACCCCGACAACATGCTGACCACCGGCGTCGAGGTGGAGGCCCGCCCGCCGGGCAAGAAGGTCAAGCGGCTGTCCCTGCTCTCCGGCGGCGAGCGCTCGCTGACCGCCGTCGCGCTGCTGGTGGCGATCTTCAAGGCCAGGCCCAGCCCGTTCTACGTCATGGATGAGGTCGAGGCGGCGCTGGACGAGACCAACCTGCGCCGGCTGATCGGGATCATGGAGGAGCTGCGGGAGAGCTCCCAGCTGATCGTGATCACCCACCAGAAGCTGACGATGGAGTCCGCGGACGCGCTCTACGGCGTGACCATGAAGGGCGACGGCATCTCCCAGGTGATCAGCCAGCGGCTGCGGGAAGAGGACCGGGAGCGGCGCCGGGACGTGGTGCGGGCCACATCCGTCTAGACCGGGTGCGGTGCTTCGGGGGCCCGGTCACGGATACTGGTTGCGATATGGAATACGTGATCCTTGCCGTAATCATCGCCGTGATCGCCATCGGCGCGATCGCGGGCCTCGTCGTTTCCGGCAGACGACGCCAGCAACTCCCGCCGAAGTCGCAGGCGCCGGTCATCACGGCGCCGCCGACCACCCCGCGCGAGCCCCAGGTCGGTGAGGAGGCCGCGGCGCCCACCGAGGAGCCGCGGCGCACCGTCGAGGAGGTTCCGCTCCCCGAGACCGTCGAGGCTCCGGAGGCCGTCGAGGCCCCGGAGGCCGTCGAGGTCGCCGAGGCCGAGGTGGCTCCCGCCATCGAGGTCCCCGAGCCCACCGCCGGCCGGCTCGTCCGGCTGCGCTCCCGGCTCTCCCGTTCGCAGAACTCGCTCGGCAAGGGCCTGCTCTCGCTGCTCTCCCGCGAGCACCTGGACGAGGACACCTGGGAGGAGATCGAGGACACCCTGCTGACCGCCGACGTCGGCGTGGCCCCCACCCAGGAGCTGGTCGAGCGGCTGCGCACCCGCGTGAAGGTGCTCGGCACCCGTACCCCCGACGAGCTGCGCGGGCTGCTGCGCGAGGAGCTCGTCGAGCTGATCGGCAAGGACGCCGACCGCACCGTGCGCTCCACCAAGCACGAGGAGGGCCCGGCCGTGGTCCTGGTCGTCGGCGTCAACGGCGTCGGCAAGACCACCACCACCGGCAAGCTGGCCCGCGTCCTGGTCGCCGACGGCCGCAAGGTCGTGCTCGGCGCGGCCGACACCTTCCGGGCCGCCGCCGCGGACCAGCTGCAGACCTGGGGCGAGCGGGTCGGCGCCCGGACCGTGCGCGGCCCCGAGGGCGGCGACCCGGCCTCGATCGCGTTCGACGCGGTCAAGGAGGGCATCGCCGAGGGCGCGGACACCGTCCTGGTGGACACCGCCGGCCGCCTGCACACCAAGACCGGCCTGATGGACGAGCTGGGCAAGGTCAAGCGGGTCGTCGAGAAGCACGGCCCGGTGGACGAGGTCCTGCTGGTGCTGGACGCCACCACCGGTCAGAACGGGCTGATCCAGGCCCGGGTGTTCGCCGAGGTGGTCGACATCACCGGCATCGTGCTGACCAAGCTGGACGGCACCGCCAAGGGCGGCATCGTCGTCGCCGTCCAGCGCGAGCTGGGGGTGCCGGTCAAGCTGGTCGGCCTCGGCGAGGGCGCGGACGACCTGGCGCCGTTCGAGCCGGGCGCGTTCGTGGACGCGCTGATCGGGGACTGAGCCTCCCCGCACACACGCTGAAGGGTCCGCTCCCCGTCCGGGGGCGGGCCCTTTCGCTGTGCCCGAGGTGTGCCCGAGGTGTGCCGGGCTCAGGGTGTGCCGCTCAGGGGGCGCTGCGCTCAGGAGGCCATCCAGGCCGGCTCCGCGGTGCGCTCGCGGCCGCGGTGGCAGGCGTAGGCGAGGGTGCCGAGCAGCAGCCGGGCCTCGGGCGGGCAGCCCGCGTTGTCCCGGGTGGGGCGGCGCAGCCAGCGCACCGGGCCGAGGCCGGGCAGGACGGTGGGCGGGGCGGCGACGTAGTTGCCCTCGCCGTGGCACGTCAGGTCGAGCGCGGCGTCGTCCCAGCCCATCCGGTACAGCAGGTCGGGCAGGCGGCGGGCGGTGCCGGGGGCGACCAGGAAGTGCATCCGGCCGGTCGGGGCGGCCAGCACCGGGCCGACCTGGGTGCCCATCCGCTCGAGCCGGACGAGCGCCTGGAGGCCGGCCTGCTCGGGGACGTCCAGGACGTCGAAGGCGCGGCCGGTGGGGAACAGGACGGAGCCCTCGGCGTCGGCGGTGCGCTCGGTGGCCTCGCCGCCGGGCACCGGGTGCAGGCCGGGGGCGGCGCAGCGGGCGGTGCCGCAGTGGCAGGCGGCCGGGGCGGTGCCGGTGGCCCGGGCGACGACGGCGACCGCCCAGCCCCAGCGGCCGGTGTACTCCGCGGCGGCCTGGGACGCGGTGACCTTGGTGCGGCGGCGCGCGCCCAGCGGTGCCAGCCGCAGGTGCCCCAGTCGAAGTTCGCCGAACAGGTTGTCCATGCCTCCCCCAACAGGTTCTCGTTGCCGATGGTTACGGGACGGTGACTTTGTGTTGATTGTCCGTTGCGTGGTGCGTTGTGTGGATGCGGCGCGCAGCGCGTGGCGCGCGCCATTTGCGGTGGTGCGCCTCGGGCGCCGCCTTGTGGCGGCCGTGCCGATGCCGGATCGTCGTGTGCGCGAGGCGGCCGTCGAGCTGGGCGGACGGCGAACTCGCCGGTGGCCTCGGCGGACCGTCGGGACTGCCGGAATTGCTCGGGGACTTGGCGACCCGCATATGCCGACCGCCGCGACTACCTAGTGAAGCGTGTGCCCCCTTGCTTCGGTTCACTCCTGGGGGTGGCGAAAGGTGGCGTTTCGCCAGGGGCCGTCCCGCGGACCCTCGGCGGGGCATTACGTTCAGCACACGGGCGTCGTCGGGGAGTCAGCTCCGAGCCGTCAGGGCGCGGGAGTTGGGCGAACTGACGCTCCGTCCGCAACTGTGGCACACCAGTGCGAAGAGCAGTACGGCGGCACCACGGCACGGCACGTCTGGCAAGAAGCCCGCAACCGTCGGGCGATGACGATCGGGGGCCCTCCGGGGCCGGGCGGGATGGGACGTTCCCATGGCAGAGAAGCAACCCAACGAGAAGCTGACCACGTGGTTCGCCCGCAGCGGCTGGTCCAAGGGGGAGTTGGCCCGCCAGGTCAACCGCCGGGCCCGGCAGATCGGCGCCCACCACGTCTCCACCGACACCTCCCGCGTGCGCCGCTGGCTGGACGGCGAGCAGCCGCGCGAGCCGATCCCCAAGATCATGTCGGAGCTCTTCTCCGAGCGCTTCGGCTCGGTCGTCTCGATCGAGGACCTCGGCCTGCGCGCCGCGATCCCGGTCTCCACCGTCGGCGGCGGCGTGGACCTGCCGTGGAGCGCCCCGCAGACCGTCCAGCTGATCAGCGACTACTCCCGCAGCGACCTGATGCTCAACCGCCGGGGCTTCCTCGGCACCTCGCTGGCGCTGACCGCCGGCGCCGCCCTGATCGAGCCGATGCAGCGCTGGCTCGCCCCCGGCCCGAACGGCACCCCCACCCCGATCCTGACCGCGGCCAACGGCGGCGAGGCGTTCACCGGCCGCCTCTCCGAGCCCGAGCTCGAACTGCTGGAGCAGACCACGGTCATGTTCCGCCAGTGGGACGCGCAGAACGGCGGCGGGCTGCGCCGCAAGGCCGTCGTCGGCCAGCTGCACGAGGTCACCGACCTGCTCCAGGAGAGCTACCCCGAGCAGACCACCCGCCGGCTGTTCCGGCTCACCGCCGAACTCGCCCACCTGGCCGGGTGGATGTCCTACGACGTCGGCATGCACCCGAGCGCGCAGAAGTACTACGTGCTCGCGCTGCACGCCGCCAAGGAGGCCGGCGACCGCCCGTTCGGCGCGCTGATCCTCACCGACATGAGCCGCCAGATGATCCACCTCAACCGTGGCGAGGACGCCCTGGAGCTGATCCACCTCGCCCAGTACGGCAGCCGCGACACCGCCACCCCGCGCCAGCAGGCCCTGCTCTACGCGATGGAGGCCCGCGCCTACGCGACCATCGGCGAGGTGAACCGCTGCGCCCGGGCGGTCCGGCTGGCCGAGGACACCTTCACCGACATCCGCGAGGGGGACGACGAGCCGGACTGGCTGAAGTTCTTCTCGCCCGCCGAGCTGAACGCCGAGAACGCGCACTCCTTCCGCGACCTCGCCTACCACTCCGACAACGCCGAGCTGTACGCGTCGATGTCCGCGCCGGTGATGGAGCGCGCGGTGGACCTGTTCCGCCAGGACGGCGACCACGTGCGCTCCTACGCCTTCAACCTGATCGGCATGGCCAGCGTGCACCTGCTGCAGAAGGAGGCCGAGCAGGCCGCGCTGATGGCCGAGCAGGCGGTGGACATCGCGACGAAGGTCCGCTCCGAGCGGCTGAACTCGCGGGTGCGCAAGACCACCGAGGCCGCGGCCGTCCGCTTCAAGGGCGTGGACGCGGTGAGCCGCCTGAAGGAAAGGGTCGTCCAGGACATCCCCGAGTACGTCTCGGTGGTCTGAGCGCGCCCCCACCGGACTCCACCGACCGTGACGGCCGCCGCCGCCACGGTCGGTGGCGGTTTCGGCACCGGGCGTGGCGTGCGGAGGCACAGTAACCCATCCGGGCCCTTGTCGGGGCTGTGGTTCACGCAGGTGTAACCCGCGCGTCGCACGCGTCACGGCCGTGAAACAACCGGCCGCACTGGCCGAAACCAGCCTTCGGCACTCTCCTCTTCATCGCCGACACCCCGGGTTGGCACGGGACAGGTACCCGGGTGGTGGATCGGCTTTCACGCAGAGGAGACGCCGATGCCGGACGGCTTCAGCGCGGGCGATACCGCCTTCGTGCTCATCAGTGCGGCCCTGGTCATGTTGATGACCCCGGGCCTGGCCTTCTTCTACGGGGGCATGGTCAGGGCCAAGAGCACACTGAACATGCTGGCGATGAGTTTCCTCTCGCTCGGCATCGTGACGGTGCTCTGGGTCCTCTACGGGTACTCGCTCAGCTTCGGGCCGGACGCCGGCTTCGGTCTGATCGGCAACCTCGACTTCCTCGGGATGCGCGGCATCGGCCTGAACGACCTGGCCGGCACGATCCCGGTCACCGCGTTCGCGATGTTCCAGCTGATGTTCGCGATCATCACCCCGGCGCTGATCAGCGGCGCCATCGCGGACCGCGCCAAGTTCGCCGCCTGGGGCCTGTTCGTCGCGCTCTGGGTGAGCGTCGTCTACTTCCCGGTCGCGCACTGGGTGTTCATGGTGGACGGCGGCAAGGGCGGCTGGCTCGGCGACCGCAACGGCGTGATCGACTTCGCCGGCGGCACGGCCGTGCACATCAACGCCGGTGTGGCCGGACTCGCGCTCTGCCTGGTGCTGGGCAAGCGGATCGGCTTCAAGAAGGACCCGATGCGCCCGCACAGCCTGCCGCTCGTGATGCTCGGCTCCGGCCTGCTGTGGTTCGGCTGGTTCGGCTTCAACGCGGGCTCCGCGCTGCAGGCCAACGGCGTCGCCGCCATGGCCTTCGTCAACACCCAGGTGGCGACGGGCGCCGCGCTGATCGGCTGGCTGGTCTTCGAGAAGTTCAAGCACGGCTCGTTCACGACGCTGGGCGCCGCCTCCGGCGCGGTGGCCGGCCTGGTCGCCATCACCCCGGCCTGTGGCTCGGTCAGCCCGCTCGGCGCGGTGGCGATCGGCCTGATCGCGGGCGTCGTCTGCGCCGCCGCCGTCTCCCTCAAGTACCGCTTCGGCTTCGACGACTCGCTCGACGTGGTGGGCGTGCACGCGGTCGGCGGGGCGGTCGGCTCGCTGCTGATCGGCCTCTTCGCCACCGGCGGGGTCGGCCAGACCGTCAAGGGCCTGTTCTACGGCGGCGGTCTCGACCAGCTCGGCAAGCAGGCGCTGGGCGTGTCCGTGGTCGCGGTGTACTCCTTCGTCGTCTCCTGGCTGCTGGCCAAGGCGATCGACAAGACGGTCGGCTTCCGGGTCGCCGAGGAGGTCGAGGTGGCCGGCATCGACCAGGCCGAACACGCCGAGTCCGCCTACGATTTCAGCGCGGTGGGCGCCGGTCTGGCCCGGGCCCTCTCCGCCGCCACCGACAGTGCCGCCCCGACGAGCGCCGCTCCGAAGAGTGCCGCTCCGAAGACCGCCGAGAAGACCGAGGTCGACGCCCGATGAAGCTCATCACCGCAGTGATCAAGCCGCACCGCCTGGACGACGTGAAGGCCGCCCTGCAGGCCTTCGGGGTGCACGGGCTGACCGTCACCGAGGCCAGCGGCTACGGCCGCCAGCGCGGCCACACCGAGGTCTACCGCGGCGCCGAGTACACCGTGGACCTCGTGCCCAAGATCCGGATAGAGGTCCTGGTCGAGGACGACGACGCCGAGCAGCTGATCGACGTCCTGGTGAAGGCCGCCAGGACCGGCAAGATCGGCGACGGCAAGGTGTGGAGCATCCCGGTCGACACGGCCGTCCGGGTCCGCACCGGCGAGCGCGGACCGGACGCGCTCTGACGACATGACGCACCGCGGGCGGGTCCGCGATCCCCAGGGG
>NZ_JBFBDY010000053.1:0-24602 GCF_040683475.1 Kitasatospora sp. NPDC093558
CGCGGGCGGCCCGGGGCGCGGCGGGCGGCTACGCGGTCGGTGCGTGCGGGGGCATCACCGGAAGGGCGGACAGTCGCCGGGCAGTCACAAAGGGTAGTACGCCGGCGGGCGTGCGACGGAAATCCGGCGAATCCCGGACACCGGGGGCCCGTCCGGGGTATGGGATCCGACCGCGCCGCCCCCTGGCGCACGGATGCGATCACGCGCCCCCGCCTCCCCGGTTCACACCCCGGGCCGAACTTCCCGAAGAAATTCCGGAAACACGAGTAAGAGCCGGTGCGGACCGCTCTCTCAAAGGTCACAGGGCCCGGAACCGGGCACGAACCGAAGGCAGAGAGGAAGACGATCATGGAGCGTCCCGTCGGAGTGGTCGAGCACGAGCTGGAGCTCAACCTGGTGCTCTCCCCCGAGCGCAGCGTCCCCGTGGCGGCCCGGCTGTCGTACGGCAGCCACGACCCGTACGCGGTCTACATCACCTTCCACCTGGACACCGGCTCGCCGGTGACCTGGGTGTTCGCCCGCGAGCTGCTGGTCGAGGGCACCTTCCGCCCGTGTGGCCAGGGCGACGTGCGAATCTGGCCGACCCGCTCGGGCCGGCGCAGCGTGCTGTGCCTGGCGCTGAGCTCGCCCGCCGGGGACGCGCTGCTGGAGGCGCCGCTGCCGGTCGTCGCGGCCTGGCTGGAGCGGGCGCACCGGCTCGTCCCGCCGGGCAGCGAGCTGGCCGCGCTGGACATGGACGGCTCGCTCGCCGAACTGCTCGCGTGAGGATGCGCCCCGACGGGGGCACCCCGCCGGCCGGCACCCGGCCGACCCGCAGCACCCCGCCCGGCACACCCCGCCCGGCGCGGTGCGGCTCAGCGGGCCGCGGGGGCCTGCTGACGCTCGTGCGCGGCACCGGGGCCGCCGTCGCGCTGCCCGGGCAGCCGGACGACCGGCGCGCCGCCGGCCCGCCGCCGCGCCCTTATCCGGATGGCGGCGGCGAGCAGGAAGCAGAGCCCGACCCACGGGTAGACGGAGGTGGGCAGCTGGCGCAGCGGTCCCATGTGCAGGACGGCCGGCCCCTGCGGCTTGGCGGCCCACATCGCGAAGGAGAAGAACGCGAGGAGCGTGGCCCAGAACGCGGCCCGCCAGCGGACCTTGCGGACGGCCGCCGGCCTGGCGTGCTCGGCGGAGGCCTCGGCGGCGAGCAGGACGAGCACCGGCACGCACCACACCCAGTGGTGGGTCCAGCTGATCGGGGAGATCAGCACGGCGGTGACGGCGGCGCAGCAGACGCCCCACGCCTCGGCGCGCGGCAGCCAGCGGGAGCTGCGGGCGGCCCAGGCGGCGACGAAGAGCCCGGCGAGGGCGGCCGTGCCGGATGCGAGGGTGGCGAGGGTGCCGGGATCGGCGGTGTGCAGGAGGCGGGCGAAGGCGCCGCGCAGCGACTGGTTGTCGACGATCTGGGTCTTGCCGACCCTGGAGGAGTCGTAGAGGTACTTGGTCCAGAAGCCCCAGGTGGCGTCGGGCAGCGCGACCGCGCCGATCAGGAACGTGCCGAGGAAGGTGAGGCCGGCCACGAAGGCGGCCCGGATCCGGCCGGTAAGCAGCAGGTAGACGGCGAACAGGCCGGGGGTGAGCTTGAGGCCGGCGGCGATGCCGATCGCCATGCCCTTGCTGCGGCGGGCGTCCGGGCGGGTGAGGTCCCAGAGGATCAGGCAGGCGAGCGCGAGGTTGATCTGGCCGTAGCGCAGCGTGGTGAACACGGGTTCGAGCCAGACCCCGCAGCCGGTCACCAGGATCACGCCGAGCGGCCGCAGTTCGCGGCGCGGCCAGCCGACCAGCTTGAACGACAGGTGGGTGAGCAGGGCGAGCAGCCCGAGGTTGCCGAGAGTGATCGCCACCCGCAGGAATGACACCGGGAACCAGGTCGTGGGGACGAACAGCATGGCCGCGAACGGGGGGTACGTCGCGGGCAGGTTCCACTCGGTGACGCGCAGCGCGTACAGGTCGGTGCCGTTGGCGACGGCCGCGCCCTCGGCCCGGTAGACGATCATGTCGACCATCGAGGTGTGCACGAAGTGGCGGACCACGGCGTACACGACCAGGGAGAGCAGCGCCAGGGCCGAGACGGCCAGCAGCGGCCGGCGGGGGGCCTCGCGCAGGGCGCGGACGGGTGCGCCGAACGTGTGCTTCAGCCGTTCCGACAGGGGGCCGGGCGAGGGGTCGGGTGCGGTCCGCACCGGGCTGCGCTCGTCTTGCACCGCTGTCACTGTCCACTCCGTCCACCGCTCGGCCAACCAGCGACGATACCGGATGCCCGCCTGCCGGGCCCGGGCACGGACGATCACGCAGGGTGACGAAAGCCCCGGCCGGGCGTGCTCCGTCGAGGATCCGAGCACGCCCGGCCGGGGCACGGGAGGGAGGCGGAGGTCAGCCGGTGTACGCGCCGAAGGCCCGGGTGAAGTCCAGCGGCTGCTGGACGATGCTGCTGCAGCTCGCGTCGGCGTAGGCCTTCGCGCCGCCGTCGCAGGCCTTGTCCCGGGTGCCGGACCACATGGCCAGCCAGGCCAGGTGCTTGCCCGCGGCGAAGTCGGCGAGCTGCTTGGCGTCGGCGACGGTGAACACCTCGCTGGCGACGTCGTTGACGCCGATCATCGGGGTGACCGCGACCTTGCGCCAGGCGGCCGCGTCGTCCAGCCCGAGCACGCTCTTCACCTGGGCCTGGGTGGCGGTGGCCGCGGCGATCGCGTAGGTGCCCATCCGGCCCTGCGGGTTCGGGGCGACGCCGTCTCCGAAGTCCATCGCCATGATGTTGACGGCGCCGATCGCGACGCCCTTGGCCTTGGCGTCGGCGACGAGGTTGACGCCGTCCTGGGTCAGGCCCGAGGGCAGCGCGGGCAGGGTGAAGGAGACGTCCAGCGGCCGGCCCTTGGCGGCGGCGGTCCGCTGGAGCTGGGCGATGGCCTGGGCGCGGCGGTCGTTGGCCGCGGCGTCGGCGATCGCGCCGCCCTCGACGTCGAAGTCGATGCGGGTGAGGCCGTAGGCGTCGACGACCTTCTGGTACGCCGCGGCGAGGTCGGCGACGGAGGAGCAGGCGGCGGCGAGCTCGGTGCCGTTGGCGCCGCCGAAGGACGCCCGGACGTCACCGCCGGCCGCCCGCAGCGCGCCGACCTGGGCGGCCACGGCGTCGGTCGCGAGGTCGCTCACGCCGCCCCACTTCGGGGTGCAGCCGCCGCCGGAGACGACGAACGCGAGGTTGAAGTTCTTCACGCCGGTGGCCTTCGCGGTGGCGACCAGGTCGTAGGGCGGGTAGAGCGAGGTGTCGACGTACGGGGCGAAGCCGGCCCCGGCGCCGGCCGGGGGCACGGGCACACCGGTCGCCGTGGGGGTGGCGGTCGGGGTGGGCGCCGGGGTTGTCGGCTTGGCGGTGGCGGTGGCGGTGGCGGTGGGGGTCGCCGTCTCAGTGGGGGTGGCCGTGGCGGTCGGACGGCCCGACGGCGTCGGCACGCTGCCGTCACCGCCCTTGCAGGACGTCCGGTTGATCAGGCAGTTGCCCGGCTCGCCCTGCGCCGCGCCGGCGCCCTGCGCGACGAACCCGACGACGACGCTCCTGCCCGGCTCCAGCCGCTTGTCCCACGACTCCGGCCGGACGGTGACGTGCTGCCCGTCGGCGGTGAAGGTCGCGTTCCAGAGCGAGTCGATCCGCGCCCCGGCCGGGAGGTCGAAGGTGAGCGTCCAGTCGTCGATCGCCTCGGCGTCCGGGTTGGTCACCAGGTACTGGCCGGTGTAGCCGGAGTCCCAGGTGCTGGTCCGGCTGTAGACCGCGCCGAGCGAGGCGGCGCTCGCCGAGGAGGCGAGGACGACGGCGCCGCCCGCCACGAGCGCGGCGGCGACCGCCGACGCCCCGATGACGGCGCCCTTGCGGCTGCGCCTGCGGTGGCCGGAACGGCGGTCGGTCTGGGTCGTCATGGGCGCGCTACCTCCGCGGGTGCCTACGGGTGGACCGCCGGCCGGACGCGGGTGCGTGCAGGCGTCCGGACGGCCGGCCCGGCTCGGTCGGGTGACCGGCGCGACCGACGCTAGCGGCGCCGGAGGGCCGGAACGGGCCTGCTCAGCGAGCGGTAGAACTCCCTTAGGCCGCCGTTAAGGAAGACGGCGGAGCGTCAGTCGGCGTACACGCTGAGGAAGTACGCGGCGGCCTCCGGCTCCAGCACGGTGCCCAGCCGACCGGCCAACACCGCGAGTTGCCCGGCGTCCAGCGGGAAGCACGCCGTCATGTCCGGGTGGTCACCGACCAGCCGGACGGCGTCAGCCTCGGTGAACCCGGGCAGCGGGTACTCGGCGAGCAGCCCGTCGCCGTCCCGTTCGAACGCCTCGACGTACCAGCCCATCCCGTGAACTCCCTTATGCGAAGGACTACTTCTGGAACAGCGCGCCACGGCTGCGGCGGCGGCCGATCCGCGGGGAGACGACATCGGTCCGGGTCCGCAGGCGCAGGTGGATCTCGGCGCCGCCGAGCACCGCGGAGCGGCCGAGGGCGAGGTCGCCGCCGGTGGACTCGGCGAGCTTGCGGACGATGTCCAGGCCGAGGCCGGTCGAGCCCTCGCCGCCGTGGCCCTCGCCGCGCTTGAGGGCGGCGGCCGGGTCGCTGAAACCCGGTCCGGCGTCGCCGACCAGGACGATGACCGAGCAGTCCGTCGCGAGGACGTCCACCGAGAACGCGGTGCCGACGGCGGTGTGCCGGAACACGTTGCCGAGCAGCGCGTCCACCACCGCGGCCAGGTCGCCGCGCTGCACCGGTACGGGCAGGGCCCGGTCGGCCCCGGCGAGCTGCCAGCGGCGGCCCTCGTCCTCGGCGAGCGCGGACCAGAAGCCGACCCGCTCGCGGATCACCTCGGCGAGGTCGCAGCCGACGGCGACGGCGGGCGTGTCCGCGGGCGCGCGGCGGGCGGAGCGGATGATCTGGTCGACCTCGCGCTCCAGCTGGGCGACGGCGTGCCGGGTGGCGTCGGCGGCGTCGCCGTCGCCGAGCGAGGCGGCGTTGAGCCGCAGCACGGTGAGCGGGGTGCGCAGCCGGTGCGACAGGTCGGCGGCCAGTTCCCGTTCGGCGGCGAGGAGTTGGACCACCCGGTCGGCCATCGTGTTGAACGCGTGGCCGGCCTCGCGCAGTTCCTCGGGGCTGCCGACCGCCACCCGGCCGTCGACCGGCACCCGGACGGCGAGGTCCCCCGCGCCGAGCGAGCGGGCGGCGGCGGCGAGCCGGCGGGCCGAGGCGACGATCCGGGTGCCCATGCGGTCGGCGACCAGCACCGAGATCGCGACCAGGGCGAGCGCGACCGCGGACAGCACCAGCCAGGCGGTGGTGACGCCGCGGGTGAGGTCGCCGTCGGCCACGAACACCTCGACGACGGCCGTCCGGCCGGTGTCCACCGCGACGGGCTGGAGGAGCGCGTAGCCGCCGGGCACCCCGACGGTGAAGGAGCGGCCCTGCCCGCTCGCGGTGGAGACGTCGGCGGCGGCGGCCCGGGCCTGACCGATGGTCGGCCCGCCGGGGCCGCCGTCCCCGGGGGCGATCGCGGGCGGCACCTTGGCGGGCAGGTGGACGGCCATCCGGCTCTGGGCGCCCGCGTCGGTGCTGGCGAGGGCGCGGTCGATGGCGTCCTGGTCGGTGGTGATGGCGAGGGCCGGGCCGAGCGCCGCGGCCTGCCGCTCGGCCGCGGTGAAGGCGCGGTCCCTGGCGGTCTGCTGGACCATCAGGCCGAGCGGGATGAGGAAGGCCAGCGCGACCATGGTGGTCCCGGCGACGGCGGCCTTGATCAGGGCCCAGCGCAGCGAGTGCCCGAACCGCCTGACGTCCGGCCGCCTCATGTCCTGGGCTCCCCCGGACCCCCGGCGGCCTCCAGGCGCACCCCGACGCCGCGGACGGTGTGCAGGTAGCGGGGGCTGGAGGCGGTCTCGCCGAGCTTGCGGCGCAGCCAGGAGAGGTGGACGTCGATGGTCTGGTCGCCGCCGTAGGTCTGCTGCCAGACCTCGGCGAGGATCTCCTTGCGCGGCACCACGACGCCGGGGCGGGCGGCAAGGAAGGCCAGCAGGTCGAACTCGCGGCGGGTCAGGTCGAGCAGCCGCCCGTCCAGGACGGCCTCGCGGCGCTGGAGGTCGATGGCCAGTCCGCCGACCCTGAGCACCTGGGCGACGGGGGCGGCGCCGCCGCCGATCCGGCGCAGCACGGCGGCCATGCGGGCGCTCAGGTGCTCTCCGGAGAAAGGTTTCACCAAGTAGTCGTCGGCGCCGTCGTTGAGCAGCCGGACGATCTCGGCCTCGTCGTCCCGGGCGGTGGAGATGATCACCGGCACGTTGGTCAGCCCTCTGATCATCTTGAGCGCCTCGCTGCCGTCCAGGTCCGGCAGCCCCAGGTCGAGGATCACCAGGTCGCAGCCGACCTGGGCGACCTCCCGCAGCGCCTCCAGGGCCGTGCCCACGCTGCGGACGGCGTGACCGGTGTCGGTCAGGTGCCGGATGAGCGCGGAACGTACGAAGGGGTCGTCCTCGACCACGAGCACTGTTGCCATGGGCCTGCACGGTACGCCATGGGCGTGCACTGGTCTGTACCTCGGGGGTGGGTCGGGGGCGGGCGGGGACGCGGCCCGGACATTGTGCAACTCCCCTTCCTATTAACGGGGGTGCCGGTCCGCCCGGGTACCGGGTACGGCAGGATGTCCGCACGATGCGGAACGGACTGGTACAACTCGGCGCCTGGGCGGCGGCCACCGGGGCGGCGGTGGCGCTGTCCTGGTTCGGCGTGCACGCCGTGCTGACCGGCGCCGCGTTCGAGCAGCCCAAGGCGCTGCCGCTGCCCTCCCCGGCCACCGACGGCGCCCCGCGCACGCCGACCGCGAGCCCGGCCGAGGAGCGGTCCGCGCCGCAGCCCGAGGCGTCCGCCCAGCCCGCCTCCCCGTCCGCCACCACCCCCCGCGCGCCGACACCCACGCCCGCCGCCCCGCCGTCCTCGCACCGCCCGGTGCCCGTGACGACCACGGCGACGTCCTCGGTGAAGAGCTACCCCGTACCCGGCGGCCGGGTCGCCCTGGACATCCGCCCGGACCGCGCCTCGCTCGTCTCGGCCACCCCGGACCCGGGCTGGCAGATGCAGGTGTGGAACGGCGACCAGTGGATGCGGGTGGACTTCACCAAGGACAACCAGGCCAACTCGGTGTTCGTCTACTGGAACGGCCACCCGCCGGTCGTCGAGACCGCGGTCCGCTGACGCCCCGCCCGGGGGATCACCACCCCCGGAACCTCTCGAACCCCGGCAGGTAAGGCCCGGCGTAGCGCGAGCGGTCCACCAGCGTGTGCCGCGTCCCGCCCGGCACCCGGATCGCGGCGAGCACCACGGTGCCGTGGCGGTCCCGCACCTCGTACGGCTCGGCCAGCGAGGCCGCGCCCCGGTCCACCGCGTAGTCGTACGCGTAGTACACGTCCGGCACGCCCACCGCGAGGTCCAGCACGCCGTCCCCGTGCCGGGCCAGGTACCTCGCCAGCTCCCGCCCGCGCGGGCCGATCACCTGCACCAGCGAGGTGATCACGAACCGGGTGCCGGGCGCGTCCAGCACGTACGAGACCGTCTCCGGCTCGCCGGTCTCGGGCCCCGCGTAGGCGGTGCAGCGCAGGCCGAGCGCCTCCATGTAGCGCCGGGCGGCCCGCTCGGCGTCGCCGACCGCGAAGACCACCGCGTCGGCACGGCCCATCGGGACGAGGTCGGGCTCCTCGCCCACCGCTGCGCGCCGGGCCGGTGCCCCGAGGCCCCTCGGCCGTCGGAGGGGTCCGGCTGCGGTGTCGGTCATGACGTCCTCCCGGTGGGCGTACGGGACCGCGACGGATGCCCCGCCCGCCGGTGTGGGGCCCGGTGGCACGGGGTCGTGGCTGGAGGGTGGCGCCGGGCCGACCTGCGCGCAACTGTTCCGTTTCATCCTGGTCAAGCTGTGCGCCGGGGCGCGAGAATCGGCCGCACCGCTGTACAGAATGCCCACCGGAGGACGGAGCCGCGATGCCCCCCGACCAGCCCCCGAGCTCCCCCGGCTCGCCCAACTCCCCCGCCCCGCAGGGCCCTTCCGCCACCGCACAAGCCACCGCGCAGGCCGCCACGCAGGCCACCGCGCCCACCTCCGCACCCACCACCGCACCCGTCGCCGGCCCGCCCCCGGGCCCGCCCGGCGGCACGAACGACGCGATCGACGCGCTGGACGGCCGGCTGATCCGCCTGCTCGCCGAGGAGCCCCGGATCGGCGTGCTGGAGTGCTCGCGCCGCCTCCAGGTGGCCCGCGGCACGGTGCAGGCGCGGCTGGACCGGCTCCAGGCCAAGGGCGTGATCGGCGGCTTCGGCCCGGAGGTGGACCCGGCCGCGCTGGGCTACCCGGTGACGGCCTTCGCGACCCTGGAGATCTCCCAGGGCCAGGGCGCGGACGTGCGGGCCCACCTGGCGAGCGTGCCCGAGGTGCTGGAGCTGCACACGATCACCGGCGCCGGGGACATGATGGTGCGGATCGTGGCCCGCTCCAACGCCGACCTCCAGCGGGTGATCGACCGGGTGGTGGGCTTCGACGGGATCGTCCGCTCGTCGACGGCGATCGCCCTGGAGAACCCGGTGCCGTACCGCATCCTGCCGCTGGTGGACCAGGCCGCCGCCGAATAGGGCCGATCAGGCCGGAGCCAGGCCGGAGCCGGTCAGGAACCGGTCAGCAGGACGGGACGCTGCCGCCGCTCTTCAGCGCGTCCAGCGCCGAGACCGCCTCGGCCAGCGTGCCGACCGGCACCAGCCGCAGCTGCGCGGGCTTGTTGACCCCGGCGTCCGTGCACTCGTCCTTGGGGAGCAGGAACACCGTCGCGCCGTCCCGCGCGGCGGCCTGCGTCTTCAGCGGCACGCCACCCACCGCACCGACGACGCCCTGGTCGGTGATGGTGCCGGTGCCCGCGATCTTCAGCCCGCCGGTGAGGTCGCCGCCCTTGCCGTCGCCGGCCAGCTTGTCGATGATCCCGAGCGCCAGCATCTGGCCGGCGCTCGGGCCGCCCACGTCGCCGAGGTCGACCTTCACCTTGACCTGGTCCGGCGACAGGTGCAGGTAGCCGAGCGCGGCCGCGGTCGCGCTGTCCTGCGACTCGGTCATCTGCAGCGCCGTCTCCTGCTCGGCCTTGGCCGGGTTGCTCTGCGGGTACACCGACTCGGTCGGGCGCACCGCCTCGTTCGGGTCGAACCAGGCCTCCAGGGAGCGCCAGAAGGTCGTCCGCTCCCCCGGGTTGGTGGCCGAGATGGTGACCATCCGCAGCTCGCCCTCGGTGGTGCGCAGCGGCGCCCCGGTGATCGTGAGGACGGGCTTGTCGTGGTAGGTGCCGAGGGTGTCCGCGGTCAGGCCCGGCCAGGTCAGCGTGTACGGCAGCGGGACGAACCCGGCCACCCCGAACAGCGCGGCGACCAGCACCCCGCAGAGCGCGAGCGCGCGGGTCCGCGGGGCGGTCAGGGCCTTGGTCAGCTTGGAGTCGGACACAGGAGGAATCCAAACACACCGGAGGCCCTACCTGAGCGCGTCGGCCACCTCGGTCGCGGCCTCGACCACCCGGGGTCCGACCCGCTCGGGCACCAGCCCGTTCAGCATCACCACTCCGACGCTGCCCTCGACGCCGCTCAGCCCGAGCAGCGCGGCGGCCGCGCCGCAGGCCCCGGACTGCTCCTCCGCACGGGTGATGACGAAGCCCTGTTCGGGCCGCCGCTGATGGGGGAAGGTGCGCGCCTCCAGGATCGCCCGGCCGGCGGCGCTCTCGGTGAGCGGGTGGCGCAGGCCGGTGCGGTAGGCGACGTGGAAGTCCGTCCAGCTGGGTTCGACGACGGCGACGGCGAGCGCCTCGTTGCCGTCCACCAGCGTGAGGTGGGCGGTGGCGCCGAGGTCCTCGGCCAGGCTGCGCAGGGCCGGCAGGGCGGCCTCGCGCAGCAGCGGGTGGACCCGGTGGGCCAGGCGCAGCACGCCGAGGCCGACCCGGGCCCGGCCGCCGATGTCGCGGCGGACGAGTCCGTGCTGTTCGAGGGTGGCCAGCAGCCGGTAGACGACGGTCCGGTTGACGGCCAGCCGGGCGGCCAGTTCGGTGACGGTGAGGCCGCGCTCGGAGTCGGCGAGGAGCTTGAGCACCCGGACGCCACGGTCCAGGGTCTGGGAGGTCTCGGCTGTCACGACGGGCAATCCTTTCCGCGGCAGCTCACGGGCCGGCGGGGGCCGGTCCGGGGTGGGATTTCGCGCGCAGATGGGGGTGGCGGCGCTCGGGTCACGCAGTGCGGATCCGGTGCGAAGCCATGACGCCCGTGCGAGCCCTGCGGCGCCCGTCTCTCGGGGGTGGCCCGGCGGAAGAGCGTGTGGGAAAGGTAGTGAAGGAAATGTCGCGACGGAAGTGGTTGTCCAAAATTCGGTCGTGATCGATTGCGAAGCCCGGAACGAATCGGGGCAAAGGACCGTGAATCCACCGCCCCACCCGGCCGCTAGTTCGACCACAGTCCGAAGTCCGGACACTTCCGGTTCCGGGGGGCTTCGGGGGGCGGGTTCGCGGAGCCGTACCGCCGGGCGCGCGGGGCGCTCACCAGAGGTTGCGGAACACCGTCCAGGCGATCGCGGCGCCGAGCACCGCCGCCGTGCCGCGCCGCCCGAGCGGCGGTCGCCAGCTGCGGCCGGCCAGCCCCTCGCGCAGCCAGGTCACGTACATCAGCGCGACCAGCGGGAGGCAGACCAGCAGCATCGCGTTGTCGTGGAACGCGGCGGCGAGGTCGCCGTGCAGGAGGTCGTACGTCATCCGGGTGCCGCCGCAGCCGGGGCACTGCAGCCCGGTGATCCGGCGCCAGGGGCAGAAGGGCAGCGCCTGCCCGGGCAGGTGGGGGTTGCGCGTCCACAGGTAGGCCGAGCCGGCCAGGCCGCCGAGGAGCACGGCCAGCGGCGGGCCCGCGGTGCGCAGGCGCGCGGGCACGGCGAAGCCGCCCCGGCCGGAGCCGGGGCGGCGTGCCGTGCGTGGCGCAGTCAAGGTCAGCCGCGCAGCAGACGGCCCTGGGCGTCCGTGCGGTCGTTGCTGACCAGGAACATGATGCCGTCGATCAGGGCCCAGAAGCCGAGACCACCGCAGGTCAGCAGCTGGGCGATGCCCATGCCGATGTGACCGGTGTAGAAGCGGCCGATGCCGAACCCGCCAAGGAAGAGCTGCAGGATGCCCGCGACGATCTTCGACTTGTCGGAGTACTCCGGCTGGCCGGGGTACGGCTGACCCGGGTACGGCTGGCCGGGCTGAGGGGGGTACGACACGTTCGCTGTGCTCCTTCAGTAACAATCCCGAGGGCGATGAGGCCCTCCCCCGGACGGGGCACGCGGAACACTATCGGATGATCAGACCGATCACCCCACCAATTCCAGTAGCTATACCGGAATGTCATAACGGGTCACCGGACGCCGGATTCCCCTTACCGAACGGGGGAATCCACTGACGTACCGTTACTTCGCCCATTCCCGGATTCGGGCGATCCGCGCCTTCAGCTGATTCGCCGTCGCCTGCGCGGTCAGCGGGCCGCCGCACTCGCGGCGCAGCTCGTTGTGGATCGTGCCGTGCGGCTGGCTGGTGCGGTGGTGCCAGGCGGCCACCAGCGCGTTCAACTCCTTGCGCAGCTCGCGCAGTTCCTGGTGGGTGACGACCGGACGCTGCTCGGCCGGCAGCTCCAGCAGGTCCGCCTCCTCGGCGGGCTTGGTCTTGCTGCGCTGGATCTGCCGGTGCTGGCGCTTCTGGAGCAGCATCTGCACCTGGTCCGGCTCCAGCAGGCCCGGGATGCCGAGGTAGTCCTCTTCCTCCTCGCTCCCCGGGTGGGCCTGCATGCCGAACTCCATGGCGTTGTACAGCACCCGGTCGAAGACCGCGTCGGAGCCGATCGCCTCGTAGGAGAACTCGTCGCCGCCCGCGCCGTCCGGGCCGTCGTTGGCCCGCTCGGCCTCGGCGAGCAGCCGGTCCTCCTCGTCGAACAGGCCCTCGCCCTCCTTCTTGGGGCGGTCCAGCACGTGGTCGCGCTGGAGCTCCATCTCGTTGGCGAAGCCCAGCAGCATCGGGATGGTCGGCAGGAAGACCGAGGCCGTCTCGCCGCGCTTGCGGGCGCGCACGAAGCGGCCGACGGCCTGGGCGAAGAACAGCGGGGTGGAGATCGAGGTCGCGTACACCCCGACGGCCAGCCGGGGCACGTCGACGCCCTCGGACACCATGCGGACCGCGACCATCCAGCGGGAGGTGCCCTCGGAGAAGTCGGAGATGCGCTTGGACGCCTCGGCCTCGTCCGAGAGCACCAGGGTGACCTTCTCCCCGCTGATCTCGCGCAGGATCTTGGCGTACGCGCGGGCCACCGTCTGGTCGGTGGCGATGACGAGCCCGCCGGCGTCCGGGATGGCCTTGCGGACCTCGGTCAGCCGCCGGTCGGCGGCCTGGAGCACGGACGGGATCCACTCGCCCTGCGGGGCCAGCGCGGTGCGCCAGGCCTGGGCGATCAGGTCCTTGGTCATCGGCTCGCCGAGCCGGGCCTCCAGCTCGTCGCCGGACTTGGTGCGCCAGCGCATGTTGCCGCTGTAGCTGAGGAAGATCACCGGGCGCACGACGTGGTCGGCGAGCGCGTGCCCGTAGCCGTAGGTGTAGTCGGCGACGGACTTGCGGATGCCGTCGCTCCCGGCCTCGTACTGGACGAACGGGATCGGGTTGGTGTCCGAGCGGAACGGCGTACCGGTCAGCGCGAGCCGCCGGGCGGCCGGCTCGAAGGCCTCGAAGCAGGCCTCGCCCCAGGACTTCGAGTCACCGGCGTGGTGGATCTCGTCCATGATCACGAGGGTCTTGCGGGCCTCGGTCCGGTTGCGGTGCAGCATCGGGTTCACCCCGACGCCCGCGTAGGTGACCACGATGCCGTGGTAGTCCCGGGAGAGCGGCCCGGACGAGTACGCCGGGTCCAGCTTGATCCCTATGCGCGCGGCCGCCTCGGCCCACTGCTTCTTGAGGTGCTCGGTCGGCGCGACGACCGTCACCTGCTGCACGAGGTGGTTGTGCAGCAGGTACGAGGCCAGGGTGAGGGCGAAGGTGGTCTTCCCTGCGCCCGGGGTGGCGACCGCGAGGAAGTCGCGCGGCTGCGTCTCGATGTACTTGTCCAGCGCCCCCTGCTGCCAGGCACGGAGCTTGCCGGCGGTGCCCCACGGGGCACGACCGGGGAAGGCCGGCGACAGGTGGTGCGAGGAGGCGGGTGCGGCATGGCCGACGGTCCGGACGGGGGCGTCGGGACCGGGTGCGTCGGAGAAGAGCGGCATCGAGGAGGCGGCGGCGGTACTCACGGGCTCCGAAGGGGATCATCGCAGGTCAGAGGCGGTTTTGCGGCCCCGTCCCGCAGTCGGGCGGCGATCGGACAACCCGCCCAGCCTACCGGCCCCGGCGCCGTTCCAGCGCTCCGACCCGGGGTCGCCCGGGGCCCCCGCGGCCGGTGGACGGCCGGAAATCGACGTGACGCAGGTCACATCGAAAACCCTCCGGAACCGCGTAAGCGGAAGCCGGTCCCCCGCTCTCACTCGTGTGAGGCCGCACCACCGAGGCCCCACCCGACCCCAGAAGGGACCCTGCCGTGCACCACAGCACCGTCGAAGAGACCGTCCACGCCCGCCTCCTCCTCTCCCTCCACCGCTCGGTCCGCCTGCGGGTCACCCTCGGCTACCGCCCGCAGGACCCGCTCGCCGTCCGCATGGGCTTCCCCGCCGAGTTCTCCCTCGACGAGCCCGCCGACGGCCCCGGCGACGGCCCCGGCGGAGGCACCGAGGGCGCGGACGACATCGTCTGGGTGTTCGCCCGCCACCTGCTCTCGGCGGGCCTGGAGCTGCCCGCCGGGCTCGGCGACGTCCACGTCCGCCCCGGCGCCGGCCGCTGCACCATGGTCGAACTGCGGGCCCCCGAGGGCACCGCGCTGCTCCGGTTCGACACCGCCGAGCTGCGCCGCTTCCTGTGGCGCAGCCGCCTGCTCGTCCCCGAGGGCGAGGAGCACCTGCACCTGGACGCCGACCGCGCGCTCGCCGAGCTGCTCGGTTGACCGGCGGACCGGCGTCCGCGAGCGCCCCCGCGCCCACGGCCGACGGCCCCGCCGGCTCCCCGTCAGCCCGACAGCCGGCGCATCAGCCGGACCCCCTGGGCCGCCGTCAGGTGCGGCAGGTAGGCCTTGCCGATCGCCCTCGTGATGCTGGGCAGCCCGGCCGGGTCGGGGTAGGCCATGAACATCGGCCGGTACTCCGGCTGGAACTTGGACTTGAACGCGAGCAGCGAGCGGAAGCCGTACACCGGCTCCAGCACCCGGCCCATCCAGTCCAGCATCCGCTGCAGCCCGGTGGGCTCGTCCTGCCCCGAGCGGGCCAGCGGCGCGCCGGACAGCGACAGGAAGCGCGCGCCCTCCTCCTTGAAGCCGAGCGCGGCCGAGGCGATCAGGAACTCGTTCACGCCGCGGAAGCCGTCCGAGCGCCGGCGCATGAAGTCCAGCGTCCAGCCGACCGGCACGCCGTCCTCGTACACCGGCATCCAGCTGGTCAACCCGTGCACGACGCCCTGCTCGTCCACCGCCACCAGCACCCGGACGTCGGGGTCGTCCAGCTCCTCCAGGCCGCCGAGCGTGAAGCCCATCTCGGGCAGGCCCTTCTCGGAGACCCACTCCTCCGAGATCGAGCGGATCTGGTCCTTCAGCGCGAGCGGCGCCTCGTGGTAAGCCCACCACTCGGCGGTGATGCCCTGCTTGCCGGCCTTGTTGAGGGCCGTCCTGATGTCCTGCCACTTGCGGCCGGTGAAGGCCAGCTCGGGCAGCGCGACCACGGTGTCCTCGGCCACCTGCACCGAGCGCCAGCCGAGCTGCTCGGCGGCGGCCCTGGTGTCCTGGGAGACGCTGTAGAAGCACGGCGTCCAGCCGCGCGCGTCGCAGAAGCGGGCGAAGCCGGCCACCGCCCGGTCGCGGGCCGCGGGCTCGCCGAACGGGTCGCCGGTGGTCAGCGCCACCGTGTTGAGGACCCGGTAGGCGACGGCCGCCCGGCCCTCCTCGTCGAACCAGTAGTGGTTGCCGTCCCACGTGGTGATGAAGGACAGCGTCCCGCCGCCGTGCGCCGTCAGCAGCGCCCTGGCCCGCTGCGCGGCCTCGGCGTCCGTGTGCACCACCGGCCGGCGGAAGGCCAGCAGCAGCGCGGTCAGCGCGACGGCCCAGAACGCCAGCCCGCAGTACGTCTCCAGGAACCGCGCCACCGGGCCGACCGCGATCGGGTAGTCCGGCAGCAGGTCGTTGTAGGCGGGCGGCAGGAACTGCGCGGGCAGCCCGTTCACCAGCCCGCGGAACGTCGCCCCCGGCTCGAACTGCCCGGCGACCAGCACCCCGAGGACCGCGTACGCGGCGGCGGCCGCCAGCGCGGCGCCGCCCAGCACGGCCGCCAGCCGGCGGACCGCCCGGCCCGGCAGCCGCAGCCGGAACCGCTGCCGGGTGGCGAGCAGCAGGGCCGTGGTCAGCAGCGGGAGCAGCAGCGCCTCGACGAAGTACTGGATCACGTCCCCGGTGTCCGGCCCGGAGTCGTTGTACAGCCACACCAGGAGCGCCACCCACAGCAGTTCGGTGACGACGGTGATCCGCCAGGCGAACCGCAGCCCGCGGCGCAGCCCCTCGGCGAGCACCAGCAGCAGCGCCGGGAACAGCGCCGCCATCATCCGGCCCGGGGTGTCGAAGATCCGCTCGACGGCGTGCGCGCGGGCGCAGTCGTGCACCGACATCGCGCAGAAGTCGGCGACCTCCTCGGGGCTGAGCCGGTGCGAGAAGTACAGCTCGGAGAAGGTGTTGAACGGCCCGGCCGCGTTGTCGTACAGCGAGGCGATCAGCGGGCCGAAGGCGGCGGCGACCAGGCACAGCGCCACCAGCACCCGGGTCTCGGTGTGCGAGGAGCGGTGCGTGCGCAGCAGCAGCCGGCCGCGGGTGAGCAGCGCGCCCGCGCCGAGCCCGAGCAGGGCCGCGGCGCACCGCTGGACGCTCTGCAGGTGCCCGACGTACAGCGTCATGACCAGCGGCACGAGCAGCACCAGCAGGTGCATCCGGCGGCGCCACAGCACGGTGAGCCGGTAGCCGAGCACGGCGGCCAGGGCGAACAGGCCGGGGCCGGGGCCGATCGCGACCTGGTCGACCACCGAGTCGGTCCACTGCTCGCCGGCCTTGGAACCGGCCGCGACCAGCGCGGTGCCGAGCAGGGTGCCTGCGGCCTGCCCCACGACCAGCACCCCGAGGGTGCGCCACCGGCCGAGCCGCCGCTCGGCGGCCGGGCCGACGAGGAGCAGCAGCACGGTGGTGAACACGTACCCGCCGATCCCGGCGCACCAGAACAGCGAGGTGAACGGCGTCCACCAGCGGCCCTCGGCGAGGGTCTGCACGCCGGTCCCGGCCCGCTGGAGCAGCCGGGCCGACGGCCCGCCCAGGCTCCCGGTGGCCGCGCCGACGCCCCACAGGACGACGAGCAGGCCCATCGTCAGCGGGGCGGAGCGCAGCCGCGCACCGACCAGCCGGGCCGTGCGGCGCACGCGCTGCGGCCGCGGCTCCGGGGTGCGGGTGACGGGCGTACGGGTGGCCGGCTCCTGGCCCACGACCACCTCCGGCCTCGCGACGACGGGCTCGGCCGCCTGGGTGCGGCTCACCTGAGCAGTCCGGTCTGCCGGGCGATCCACGGCAGCTGCTCCGCGATGCCGATCCGCCAGGCCCCCCAGCCGTGTCCGCCCGGCAACAGGTCGAACTTGGCCTTCATACCCGCCGCCTGGACGGCTTGGTAGACCTTCTCCATTCCCGGCCGGAAGTCGTAGTCGCCGCGGCCGACGACGATCGCGACGTTGGTGTCCGGGAACTTGCGGTGGGCCATCACCGAGAGCGGGTCGACCGACTCGAACTTGGCCTGGTCACCGCCGAACGCCTTCCTGACGGTCTCGTCCCGGGAGCCCAGGGTGGGCTCCTCCTGGCCGGACATGTCGAGGACGGTGCCGTAGACGTCGGGCGCGTTGATGCCGAGCTGGAGGGCGCAGGTGCCGCCCATCGAGGCGCCGCCCACCGCCCAGGACCCGCGGCCCTTCGCGGTCTGCAGGTGCTTGTCGATCCAGTCGGGGACGTCGGCGGCCAGGTAGGTCTGCGCCTTCGCGATCTTCGAGTCCATGCAGAGCGTGTTCCCCCAGGTAGAGCCCAGCTGGTCGGGCATCACGACGATCGGTGCGAGGCCGCCGTGCTGCGCCGCGAAGGCGTCCAGCGCCTCGTTCACCTGGGCGTTGAGCACCCAGTCCCCCGGCGTCCCCGGCTGACCGGTGATCAGGACGAGGACCGGCAGCAGCGGGCGCGGGTTGGCCTGGTAGGCGGGCGGCAGGTAGACGTAGGCGCTGCGGCCGATGAAGCCGGACTTCGCCCCGGGTATGTACACCTGCGAGACGGTGCCCTTGGCGGGCAGGTCGGCCGGGCGCGCCCAGACCTCCGAGAGCGCCTTGTCCGGCGGCGCGGTCGCGGTCTGGTCGACCTTCGGGGCGATCTTCGCCCCGGTGTCGGTGAGGAACGGCGCGAGCATGATCTTGCCGCTCGGGTACTGGCCGAAGCCGATGTTGATCTGCGACGCCGCCATCAGCAGCACCAGGGAGCCGAGGCCGAGCACGAGCCCGCGGCGGCGCCAGGAGATCCCGCGGAAGCGGTAGCCGACCAGGCAGAAGCCCAGCAGGGCGACGGCTATCCACCACGTGACGTACGTCGGCGTGCCCTCCGGGAAGGGGTGCCACCAGTCGTCGACGACGGCGCCCAGCAGCAGGCTGAGCCCCGCCGCGGTGAACAGCGCGGCCGGCAGCCGGAAGCTCCACCACGAGCGCTTGCGGGCGACGGCCAGCACGAGCAGCGCGCCCCAGCCCGCGGCCAGCACGGCGTACGGGATCGGGCCGTGCGTCAGCGGCCAGTCGAGTGGGTTCCTGACGTTGGCGAGGGTGATCGGGGTCATGCCGCTTTCCCCGGCCGGGTGGTGTCGGCCAGGAAGCCGTAGGCCACGACGTTGCCTTCGTAGCCGTGCTCCTCGCTGTACGCGCCGCCGCAGGTGATCACCCGCAGCTGCGCGTCGGCGGCCTGTCCGTAGACCCGGTCGTCCGGGAAGTCCTTTCGGTCGTGCACTTCGATGGCGTACAGCTGGTAGACGGCGGTGGCGCCGTCCGCGCGGACGAATTCGATCCGGTCGCCGCGGTGGAGCGCGCCCAGGTGGTAGAAGACGGCCGGGCCGCTCTTGTTGTCCACGTGGCCCGCGATGATAGCGGTCCCCCGCTGGCCCGGGGTCGCCCCGCCGCGGTACCAGCCGGCGAGGTTGCGGTCCGCGGCGGGCGGCGCCTGGAGCCGGCCGTCGGCCTCGAGGCCGAGTCCGGTGACCGGGGCGTCGAGCTTGACGGCGGGGATGCGGATCCGGGTCGGCGTGGACGGGCCGAGCGGCGGGACGACCGACACCGGCGCGAAGCCGGTGAGGGACTGCCCGGCGCCGGGCGCGGGGGGAAGCTCGCCGGAGCCGCCGTGCAGCAGCCAGGCGCCGAGGACCATCGCGGCACCGGCCGCGAGGGTGCCCGGCCACGGGCTCCTGCGCTGTTGGGCGCCCACGGGCGCTCCCCTCTGCCGACGACTTCCCGATTCCTGGGAGTTTCCTGGGAACCAATTGAACCGGACGGGACCCTAAGGCACGTCCATACGATGGTCGTACCAATCCCCCCCAAATGGCAGGGTCAGGGCCGTCGCCCGTGCGCCGAGTGGGGACTCCGTCACGGAGCGCAACGAGGCGCCACCACACCCGGGCACTGCGGGTCGGGCCTCGCACGACCATCGACGACGTACCGGGTCCGTCCGGTTGCATCAATCGGGCGATCACTTGCGACCGTCCGTGGCGACCCGTCGACCGAATGCGTTCGCATGCCATGCTGACCCGGTCACGGGTTCTATCACCCCACTGGTCCGACCGGACTTTCGCATGCCCGCACGCCTGCCGAACGCCTCATGAACGGAGTGACCATGGACTCCCTATCCCGTCGCACCCTGCTGGCCGCCGGCGCGGCCGGCGCCGCCGCCCTGGTGGCCGGCTGCGGGACCACCGCCACCGGCGGCGGGGAGCACGCGACGGGAACCCCGGCCCCCGCCGGGACCACCGAGCAGCCCGCCACCCCGGCCCCCGCCCCCGCGCCGGCCAAGCCGCAGGTCGTCCTGATCGGCGACGGCTCCACCTCCGACACCGGCCGCCAGCCCCGCCAGCCCGTCACCGAGCGGCTCAAGCCGGGCGAGCGCCCGCCGCAGTTCGTCGTCTTCTCCTGGGACGGCGCCGGCGAACTGGACAACGGCCTGTTCGCCCGCTTCCGCCGGCTGGCGCAGGAGCACGACGCGTCGATGACCTTCTTCCTCAGCGGCCTCTACCTGCTGCCCGAGTCCAAGAAGGACCTCTACCGCCCGCCCCAGCACAAGGTCGGCGCCTCGGAGATCGGCTACCTCAGCGACCAGCACATCCACGACACGCTGGAGAACATCCACGCCGCCTGGCTGGAGGGCCACGAGATCGGCACCCACTTCAACGGCCACTTCTGCGGCTCCACCGGCGTCGGCAAGTGGTCCCCCGAGGAGTGGGACAGCGAGATCCAGCAGGCCATGGACTTCGTGACGAACTGGCGGACCAACACCGGCTTCACCGACCTGCCGGCACTGCCGTTCGACTACGGCAAGGAGCTGATCGGCAGCCGCACCCCCTGCCTGGAGGGCCAGCGCAACCTGCTGCCGACCGCCGTCAAGCGCGGCTGGCGCTACGACAGCAGCGGCAACGGCAGTCAGGTGTGGCCGCAGAAGATCCAGGGCGGCGCCCTGTGGGACCTCCCGCTGCAGTCCATCCCGTTCCCCGGGCACACCTTCCAGGTGCTGTCGATGGACTACAACATCATGTTCAACCAGTGCGGCCCCAACACCAAGGCCGACCCCGCGCTCTACCCGGGCTTCCAGGCCCAGGCCCGCGACGCCTACCTGATGGGCTTCGACCGCACCTACAACGGCAACCGGGCGCCGTACATCATCGGCAACCACTTCGAGGAGTGGAACGGCGGCATCTACATGAACGCCGTCGAGGACGTGTTCAAGACTATCGCGGGCAAGCCGGAGGTCCGGCTGGTGTCCTTCCGCCAGCTGGTCGACTGGCTGGACGCCCAGGACCCGGCGGTGCTGCGCAAGCTGCAGACCCTCGGCCCGGGGCAGGCCCCGGCGGGCGGCTGGGAGACCTTCCTCGGTACCCCGGCGGCGGCGCCGGTGCCGTCCCCGGCCGCCACCGCCACCGCCACGGCGGCCACCGGCTGACCGTCAGGCCTTGCGGACCCGGCCGGAGACCAGCGCCCCCAGCAGGGCCACCCCGGTCATCGTCAGGAAGATCACCGCGAAGGCGCCGGGCGAACCGGCGCCTTCGGCGTTCCCGTCGGCGCCCGCCGTCGAGCCGCCGCCCAGCGCCGAGAAGAGCACCCCGGCGAGGCCGACCAGCAGCACGTTCCCGAGCGCGTCGCTCATCTGCAGCGAGGCCGAGTTGGCCCCGGCGTCCTCCGGCGCGGACAGCTTCATCATCAGCACGCTGACGCTCGCGACCGTCAGCCCCATCCCGATGCCGCCGACGCCCCAGGCCACCGCCGCCGCCCAGACCGGCACGGCCGGGACGAGCACCAGCGCCGCCCCCGCGATCGCCACCGCCGTCAGCACGAAGCCGCCCCGGATCATCGCCTCTCGGAAGCGCTCGGCCCCCGGGCGGCCCTGCAGCCACGAGCCCAGCGCCCAGGACAGGCCGCCGCTGGTCAGGGTGAGCCCGGCCAGCGTCGGCGACAGGCCGCGCTGGGTGACCATCATCAGCGGGATGAACGCCTCCGCCGCGAAGAACGCCCCGGCGGCCACGCCGCGCAGCAGGATCACCGTCGGCAGTCCGCGCCCGGCCAGCAGCGTGCCCTTGGGCAGCAGCCCGAGCACCGCCGGCAGCAGCAGCGCCGCCCCGGCCGCCGCCGGGAGCACGCCGATCAGGTCGAGCCGCTGGCCCGCGTACTGCAGCAGGCCGGCGCCCAGCGCCGCCATCGCGGCCAGCACGGTCCGCCGGCGGTCGAACTCCGCGCCCTTCGGCACCGGGTGCTCGCGCTCGGAGCGGGCCAGCGCCGGGCCCATCACCGCGAGCGGCAGCAGGATCAGCGCCGGCACGGCCAGGAACACCCAGCGCCAGCCCAGGTGCTGGGTGACGGCCCCGGCGATCACCGGGCCGACGATCGAGGGCAGCACCCAGGCCGAGGAGAAGGCCGCGAAGACGGAGGGCCGCAGGCGCTCCGGGTAGGCCCGGCCGACCACGACGTACAGCGCGACGATCACCAGCCCGCCGCCGAGCCCCTGGATCGCCCGCCCGCCCACGAACAGCCACATCCCCGGCGCCGTCCCGGCCACCACCAGGCCCGCGCCGAACACCGCGATGCCGGTGAACAGCGGCCGCAGCGGGCCGCGCCGGTCGCACCACTGGCCGGAGACGACCAGGGCGAACAGCGTGGTGGTGAAGTAGCCGGAGAAGGCGAAGGCGTACAGCCCGAGGCCGTCCAGCTTGCGGGCCGCCACCGGCATCGCGGTGTTGACGGCCGTCGCCTCGAAGGCGAGCAGCAGGACCACCGACACGATCCCCAGGGTCAGGGCGCGGTAGCGGCCGCCGAGCACCCCGCCACCGGGGTCGTTCTCGACGGGTATCGGGACGGAGTCGACCGAGGTGGGGGAGGCAGTGGTCATACGTAATATCGTAAGGGCCGTCTGCGGTTTGGACCCCTGACCGGAGTCGGTGATCCACTCCGCCGCAGGACCTAGGACGCAGGCCGGGGCCGGGTCAGTGGAGCACCTTCAGGCCGACCACGCCGGAGACGATCAGCAGCAGGCAGCCGATCCGGGCCAGCGTCACCGCGTCGCCCAGGACGGCCATGCCGTAGAGCGCGGTGCCGACCGCGCCGATGCCGACCCACACCGCGTAGCCGGTGCCGATCGGGATGGTGCGCATCGCGTACGCCAGTCCGCCCATGCTCAGCAGCAGGGCGACGCCGAAGACGAGGCTGGGGACGAGGCGGGTGAAGCCCTTGGACGATTCCAGGGCGACCGCCCAGACGGTTTCCAGGACACCCGAGACGATCAGAACGAGCCAGGCCATGACGGTACGAACCTCCGCAGTCCACAGCGGCCGGATTGCCGCTGAACTGCGCCGTCTTGTCGTCACCGGGTACGACGCGCTCGTCCGGGGTGGCGGGCTGTTTTCGTTTCCCCCCGCCACCTGTCTTCGACGGTAGCACACATTGCCATACAGAATTTACAAAACTTCGTTGACCCCCTTCGCGGACTCCGCCATCCTTAATTCACTGGCCGTGTGCCCGAGTGGCTCAGGGAACCGTCTGCAAAGCGGTACACACGGGTTCGAATCCCGTCACGGCCTCGACAAAAGGAATTGCCGGTCGACTCGAAAAGTCGACCGGCAATTCCGCTTTGCGCTTTCCGGCTTTCCGGATTCCCGCCTTTGCGTCACACCGTGACGGCGTCCTCCGGCCGGATCGGCAGGCGCCCCACCGGCAGGCCGGTCGCGGCCCGGACGGCGGCGGCGACGGCCGCCGGGGCGACCACCGCGGGCACGGCGCTGACGGCCTTGGCACCGAAGGTCGCGACCACGTCCCGCTCCTCCAGCAGGGCCGCGATCCGCACCTCCGGCGTGTCCAGCGCGGTCGGCAGCCGGTAGCCGGTGAGCGAGGGGTTCTGCAGCACGCCGCCCTCGGTGCGCAGCTCCTCCAGCAGCGCCAGGCCGACGCCCTGGGCCACGCCGGCCTCGATCCGGTCCTCGATCTGCCGCGGGTTCAGCGCCCGGCCGACGTCCTGGGCGACGGTCATCTCGACCACCCGGACGGCGCCCAGCTCGATGTCCACGTCCACGACCGCCCGCATCGCGCAGAACGCGATGGAGACGAACGCGTCGCCCTGCCCGGACTCGTCCAGCGGCTCGGTCGGGTGCGGGCGGCACTGCGCGGTCGCCCACAGCTCCTTGCCCTCCAGCGCCTCGGCGACCGGCATGCCGAGCACCCCGTCGTACGAGGTGATCTTGCCGTCGGCGATCTGGAGCAGCTCCACCGACATCCCGAAGTTGGCGGCGATCGGCTGGAGCAGCTGGTGGCGGACCATCAGCGCGGCCCGCTCGACCGCGCCGCCGGACACCCAGGTGTGCCGGCCGCGGGCGGAGGGCCCGGCGATCGACTGGTCGCTGTCGGCCGGCGCGATGTAGACCTCGCCGACCCCCAGCACGGTCTGCACGATCTGCCGGGCCAGCGTCGCGAAGCCCTGGCCGGAGTCGACGGCCGCGCAGATCACCGTCGCGTGGTCGCCGCTGACCCGCACGGTCGCGGTCGACACCTCGTCCTCGCCCTCGGCGCCGAGCATGTGCACCATGCCGACGGCGTAGCCGATCCCGCGCCGCACCGCGGCCGGGTCGCCGGCGCCGCCGGGCCCGCCCGGCAGCAGCCACTCGGCGTCCGGGTCGTCCACCGGCAGCGCGGGCAGCGGTTCGGCGGCGACGGCCTCCAGCAGCGCGGTCACCGGCGCCGGGCAGGTGACGGCCTGTCCGGTGGGCATCGGGTCGCCGGTGGCCATCGCGTTGCGGCGGCGGATCTCCACCGAGTCCACGCCCACCCGGGCGGCCAGCTGGTCCAGCTGCGACTCGTAGGCGAAGCAGGTCTGCAGCGCGCCCTCGCCGCGCATCCGCCCGGCCGGCGGGTTGTTGGTGCGCACCGCCCACGCGTCCACGAAGACGTTCGGGCACACGTACGGGCCGACCGAGAACGCCGTCGCGGCGGCCAGCGCCTCGGCGGAGACGTCCGCGTAGGCGCCGCCGTCCAGCAGGATCTGCGCCTCGACCTTCACCAGCCGGCCCTCGGCGTCGGCGTGGTGGCGGTAGCGCAGCAGCGCCGGGTGGCGCGAGGTGTGGGTGTGGAAGGACTCCTCGCGGGTGAGCGTCATCTTCACCGGACGGCCGGTGCGCAGCGCCAGCAGGGCGAGGGTGACCTGGAAGGAGAGGTCCTCGCGGTCCGAGGTCGCGCCGGGCACGCCGGTGACGACGAGCCGGACCCGGTCCGGCTCCAGGCCGAGGCACGCGGCGGTGCGGTCGCGGTCGCCGTGCGGGTCGGTGGAGGACAGGTGCAGCTCGACGCCGCCGTCCGGGCGCGGCACGGCGAGGCCGGCCTCGGGGCCGAGCGGGGCCGGGTCCTGACGGCCGACCTGGTACAGGCCCTCGACGATGATCTCGCCGGCCGCGTCCGGGTCCCCGCTGCGCAGCGGCAGGTGGCGGAACAGGTTGCCGTCCGGGTGCAGCGGCGGGGCGGTGAAGGCCTGTTCGGGGTCGGTGACGGCCTCCAGCGGCTCGTACTCGACGACGATCAGACCGACCGCCAGCCGCGCGGTGTCCGGGTGGTCGGCGGCCACCGCGGCCACCGGCTCGCCGTGGTGGCGCACCACGCCGGAGGCCAGCACCGGCCGGTCG
>NZ_JBFBDY010000054.1:0-24584 GCF_040683475.1 Kitasatospora sp. NPDC093558
CCGGCGGCCTCGGCGGCGGCGCGCAGGTTCGTCTGCGCCATGAGGTTGGTGTAGACGTTGTTGTCGGCGACGGCGCTGTACTCGTCGGGGCCGGTGACGCCCTCGATGCGGAACTTGCCGGCGGCGTCGTGGTGGCCGAGCGAGCGCCACATCCGGGCGGTCTCGACGAGGAGTTCGAGCCCGTACTCGCGCTCGAAGTCGGTGTCGGCGGTGGCCCGGACGTAGCGGGCGACGGCGGCGGCGATGTCGGCGCCGATGTGGAAGGCGGCGGTGCCGGCCGGCCAGTAGCCGGAGCACTCCTCGCCGCGGATCGTCCGCCAGGGGAACACCGCGCCGGCCAGGCCGAGTTGGGCGGCCCGTTCGCGGGCGAGCGGGAGGGTGGTGTGCCGCCAGCGCAGGGCCTGGTTGACGGCGGCGGGCAGGCAGTAGGTGAGGACCGGCAGGACGAAGGTCTCGGTGTCCCAGAAGCTGTGGCCGTCGTAGCCGGGGCCGGTCAGCCCCTTGGCGGGGATGGCGCGCTCCTCGCTGCGGGCGCCGGCCTGCAGGACGTGGAAGACGGCGAACCTGACGGCCTGCTGGAGTTCGACGTCGCCCTCGATCTCGATGTCGCTGGTCTTCCAGAACTCCCGCAGGTAGTCGGCCTGTTCGGCGACGAGGCCGTCCCAGCCGGTGTACCGGGCGGCGGTCAGCGCGGCCTCGACCTGGTCGCGGACGGCGGGCAGCGAGCGGGTCGCGGACCAGCCGTAGGACATGAACTTGACCAGCCGCAGCCGCTGTCCGGGTTCGAGGACGGTGGTGACGCTGATCCGGCACTGGTCGGCGCCGGCCTCGGCGACGGTGTCGAGCTTGTCCGGGCCCTCGATGACGTGGTCCATGCCGGCCGCGACCCGGATGCCGCTGTAGCGGGTGCGGTGCACCAGGACGGCCTTCGTCCCGTCGGCGTGGTGGGCCTCGGGCTGGAGCGGGGCCTCCAGGACGGCGGCGGCGCGCGGGTCGCCCTCGGGGCCGCCGGGGAGCTGCTCGTTGGCGACGAGTTCGGACTGGAGCACGATCCGCACCGGGCCGTCGACCGCCTCGACGGAGTACTCGACGGCGGCGATGGCACGCTGGGTGAGCGAGACGAGCCGGGTGGAGCGGACCCGGATCGTGCGGCCGGCCGGGGAGGTCCACTCGGCCTCGCGGTGCAGCAGGCCGTCGCGGAAGTCCAGCCAGCGCTTATGGCCGAGGAGTTCGCCGTAGCGCAGGTCGAAGGGCTCGTCGTCGACGAGCAGCCGGATGATCTTGCCGTTGGTCACGTTGATGACGCTCTGGCTGGACTCCGGGTAGCCGTAGCCGCCCTCGCCGTAGGGCAGCGGGCGGAGTTCGAAGACGCCGTTGAGGTACGTGCCGGGCAGGCCGTGCGGCTCTCCCTCGTCGAGGTTGGCGCGCAGGCCGATGTGGCCGTTGGAGAGCGCGAAGACGGATTCGGCGCGGGCCATCGAGGCCGGGTCGAGGCCGTGTTCGGAGATCTGCCACGGGTCGACGACGAAGGTGTCGGACACGGTCATGCCTGCTCCCCCAGCAGTTCGGCGAGGTCGTCGACGACCACGGTGGCGCCGTCGCGGCGCAGTTCGGCGGCCTGGCCGGTGCGGTTGACGCCGACCACCGCGCCGAAGCCGCCGGCCCGTCCGGAGGCGACGCCGGCGAGGGCGTCCTCGAAGACGGCGGCGTGCGCGGGTTCGACGCCGAGGACGCGGGCGGCGTGCAGGTAGGTGTCGGGGGCCGGCTTGCCGGGCAGGCCCTCGCGCTTGGCGACGATCCCGTCCACGACCACGTCGAACAGGTCCTCGATGCCCGCCGCCCGCAGCACGTCCCGGCAGTTGGCGCTGGAGGAGACCACGGCGCTGGGCAGCCCGAGGGCGCGCAGCCGGCGCACGTAGGCGACCGAGCCGTCGTACGGCCGGACGCCCTGCTCGCGGATCATGCGCAGGACGGTGTCGTTCTTGGCGACGCTGATCCCGTGCACGGTGCGGGCGTTCGGCGGGTCGTCGTCGGTGCCCTCGGGCAGGTCGATGCCCCGGCTCCGCAGGAAGGAGCGGGTGCCGTCGAGGCGCGGACGGCCGTCGACGTAGGCGTCGTAGTCGGTGACGGCGTCGAAGGGGACGAACTGCCCGCCGGTGCGGGCTGCTTCGGCGCGCAGGAAGGTGTCGAAGGTGTCCTTCCAGGCCGCGGCGTGCACGACGGCGGTCTGGGTGAGCACTCCGTCGAGGTCGAAGAGGAAGGCGCGGATGTCGTCCGGTAGGCCCAGCATGGGTGCAGTCTTACCCGGGATGGCCCGTGATGCCGGGGAAGCCGCCGATATTCCCGGCGGCGCGTCGCGGGCGGGTGGCGTACACGTCCACGATCGCCCCCGGGCGGCGATCCCGCCACCGGACGGGCCGGCGGGCTCCGGCGGGGCTCGGGCGGGGTTCAGTCGGGGCTCAGGCGGGGTCGTGGTGCCTGGCGGTGACGAAGTAGGGCTGCACCTTGCCGCTCTGCGCGTAGTCCTTGAGCCGGACGACCAGTTCCGCCCAGGTGCCGGCCACCATCGGGATGCCGTCCTCGCTGCCGGGCTGCCAGCCGCCGTGGCGGAACAGCAGCCGGGTGCGGTCGGGGGCGTCGGGCTGTTCGGCGAGGTCCCAGGTGATCCAGGTGCCGGCCCAGTGCGGCGGGAAGGCGCCGGTGTTCGCCCACACGACGCGGTCGAGGTCGGCGCGCTCGCGGCGCAGCCGGAAGGGCTCGGGGACGCCGGGGAAGTCGAAGAGCAGGACGTCCTCGTCCCGGTCCACGGCGGTGGTCCACCAGCTGGTCAGGCCGTCGTGGGTGTTGAGGGCGGCGAGGACGACGTCCCGGGGGGCGGCGATGTCGATCTGCAGCGCGATCTCGGGCATGCGGTCCGCCTTTCGTGGCCTGCGGCCCCCCCTCAGCCACCATGGCACGACCCCGGGGCGGACGCGCCCCGGGGCCTGTCTCCGGACTCCCGTCGTCCGCCCGGAGGGCGGGCCGTGCGGCGTTGGGGTGCGTGCATCGCAAGGCGGAGGAGGGACGCGATGCGGAGCATCGGCGACCGACGACAACGCGGCGAGGCGCGTGCCCAGGCGTCGCACGGCAGGCGGGGGTTTGAAGACAGGCCCTAACCGCCCCGTGGCCCGCACGATGGCCGTACTGCTGTCCCTCCTGCTCGCCTCGGGGACCATGCTGGGGCGGAGCACTCCAGCGCACGCGGCCGTGGTGCTGAGCGGCGAGGGCTCCAGCTGGGCCGCGCCGGCCCTGGACCAGTGGCGCCAGGACGTCCGGACGCAGGGCATCGGCATCGACTTCGCCGCGACCGGCTCGGCGAACGGCCGCGCCTCGTGGCGCAACAACCAGACCGACTTCACCGCCTCGGACGTGCCGTTCCGCTCCAAGGAGGACACCGGTCTGAACGAAGCGGGCCGGCGCGGCGGCGGCGGTGGCGCCGAGCAGCCGACGTACGGCTACTCGTACGTGCCGGTCACCGCGGGCGGCACCACCTTCATGTACAACCTGCAGATCGGCGGGAAGCAGGTCCGTGACCTGCGGCTCTCCCCACAGACCATCGTGGACATCTTCACCAACAAGATCACCAACTGGAACGATCCGAAGATCACCCGCGACTACGGCAGGCAGCTGCCCAGCCTGAAGATCTTCCCGGTCGTCCGCTCCGACGGCTCCGGCGCCACCGCGCAGTTCACCCGCTGGATGTCGCACACCTACGGCGCCCAGTGGGACGAGTACTGCAAGGCGGTCAACTCCATCGGCTGCGGCGAGTACACCGAGTTCTTCCCGGCGTCCAGCCCGATGGTCGCGCAGAGCAGCTCCGACACCGTCGCCAGCTACATCATGGCCCCCACCAACCAGGGCACCATCGGCTACGACGAGTACGCGTTCGCCAAGAAGGCCAACTGGCCCGTGGTGAAGGTGCTCAACAAGGCCGGCTACTTCTCGCTGCCGACCGCCTCCAACGTGGCGGTGTCGCTCACCGCGGCCAAGATCCGCGGCGTCGACGACGAGACGGCGGAGTCCGACCCCAACTACCTCCAGCAGAACCTCGACGGCGTCTACACCATGGACGACCCGCGCGCGTACCCGATCTCCAGCTACAGCTACCTGATCGTGCCGCGCTCCGGCTTCCTCCAGTCGCTGCCCCGGTTCAACGACGACAAGGGCGCCGCCCTCAGCCGGTTCCTCGACTACGTGCTGTGCGAGGGGCAGGGCGAGGCCGATCAGCTCGGCTACTCGCCGATCCCGCAAGGCCTGGTCAAGGGCGGGCTGAAGCAGAGCAAGCACATCCCCGGCAACGCCAGCAAGGTCGACCCGGACAAGCTGACGGGCTGCGCCAACCCGACCTTCAACCAGGCCGGCGAACTGACGCTGCTCAAGAACGCCCCGATGCCCAGCCCGTGCGACAAGCAGGGCCAGCCGCTCGACTGCACCGTGCAGAACGGCGAGGCGGTCAAGGGCGGTTCGGGCTCGGGCGGCGCTGCGGCCGGCGGCGCGGGCGGCAGCGGCGGCGCGGCCGGCGGTACGGGCGGTAGCGGCGGCGGTGGTGGCACCGCGGGCGGCACCGGCAAGGCCGGGAACAAGGGCGGTACGGGCGGCGGCGCGGCGGGCGGCACCGGCGGTGCGGCGGCGGCCGGCGGCACCGGCGACCCGAACGCCCCGGCCGCGGCCGCCGATCCGAACGCGGCTGCGGCCGCCCCCGGCGACCAGCCCACCGACGACGCCGTCGACCCGCAGACCGGCCAGGCGGTCGCCCGCGGCCGCGGCGGCAGCGCGGAGGTCGCGGCCAACGTGGTCGACGTCGACGGCAAACCGGACGACTGGATGCTCAGCACGCTCACCGCGATCGAGCTGCTCGCCGTCGTCGTCGTCCCGCCGCTGCTCGGCCGCCGGCTGCTGCGCCGCCGCGACTCGGGCGGCACGTCGTGACGGCCCCGGTGCTGGAGAAGCCGGCCGCGCCCGCACCGGCCGCCCCGCAGCCGGCCGCACCGGCGGAGCGGCCCGCGGTGACGCCCGGCCGGCGGCGGTTCCTCCAGGGCGCCTGGGCGGTGAGCCTGCTGGCCGTGCTCGTGCTGGGCTTCGTCGGCTACCTGTTCACGCTCTCGGACCTCCAGGAGCGGCACTACCAGTCCACCGCGCACAAGACCTTCCGGGACCAGCTCGCCCGCGCGGTCGCCCCGACCGGCTCCGCCCCGGACGGCGAGCCGGTGGCGCTGCTGGACATCCCGGCGATCGGCCTGCACCAGGCCGTCGTCGTCGAGGGCACCACCGGCCGGGACCTCATGCGCGGGCCCGGCCACCGGCGGGACACCGCGCTGCCCGGCCAGGCCGGGGTGGCGGTGGTGTTCGGCCGCGGGGCCACCTTCGGGGCGCCGTTCGCGGAGCTGTCCGGGCTGCGGGTCGGCGACAAGATCGAGACCACCACCGGGCAGGGGAAGTTCAGCTACACCGTCAACGTGTACGGCGACGGCGACTCCCCGATCACCGACCCGGCCCCCGACCGGCTCGTGCTGGTCACCGGGGACTCCGACTGGATCCCCGGCACCACCGTGATGATCGGCGCCCGGCTGGACGGCGCCCCCGAGCAGAACCCGGGCGGCCGGCCCGCGACCGTCCCGTACGACAAGGCGCTGGCCGCGGACAAGGGCGCGCTGGCCACGCTGCAGCTGTGGTCGCTCGGCCTGCTCGGCGCGGTGGTCGCCGCGCTGCTGCTGGCCCGGCACTGGCGCCGCTCGACCGCCTACCTGAGCCTCGCGCCGGTGGTCGGCGCGGTGCTCTGGGCGGTCTACGAGAACGCCGCCGCCCTGCTGCCCAACCTCTACTGACGCGCGCCCGGAGGACCGTACCGATGACGGATGCACCGATGACCGACCACCCGCCGACCCAGGACCGGACGGCCGACGCGCCGCACCAGGCGCCGGACCCGGCCGCCGACACGCTCACCCTGCCGCCCGTCCAGCCGGTCTCGCGGCCGGGACCGGAGACCGCCGGGCCGTACACCGGGACATCCGCCGGGCCGTACGCGCCGCAGGACGGCTCCGGGCCGGCCGGGCGGTCCGGCAGCGGGCATTCCGGCGGCGGGCAGGGCGGCGGGCCGCTCGCGGGGCTGGAGACCCGGGACGTCTCCGCCTGGTTCGGCTCGCGCAAGGTGCTGGAGCGGGTCTCGCTGGCGATGCCGGCCGGCGAGGTCACCGCGCTGATCGGCCCGTCCGGCTGCGGCAAGTCCACCTACCTGCGGATCCTCAACCGGATGCACGAGATGGTGCGCGGCGCCGAACTGGCCGGCGAGGTCCTGCTGGACGGCGACGACGTCTACCGCCTCGGCCGCCGCCCGGCCGAGGTGCGCCGCCGGATCGGCATGGTGTTCCAGCGGCCCAACCCGTTCCCGGCGATGTCCATCCAGGACAACGTCGCGAGCGGGCTCAAGCTGGCCGGCATCAAGGTGTCCAAGGAGGAGCGCCGGCACCTCGTGGAGACCAGCCTGCGCCGGGCCGGGCTCTGGGACGAGGTGGCCACCCGGCTGCACACCCCCGGCGGCGCGCTCTCCGGCGGGCAGCAGCAACGCCTGTGCATCGCCCGGTCGTTGGCCGTCTCGCCGGACGTCCTGCTGATGGACGAGCCGTGCTCGGCGCTCGACCCGACCTCCACCCGGCGCGTCGAGGAGACGATCGCCGAGCTGCGCGGGCGGCTCACCATTGTGATCGTCACCCACAACATGCAGCAGGCCCAGCGCGTCTCGCAGTCCTGCGCGTTCTTCCTGGCCACCCACGACACCCCGGGGCGGATCGTCGAGGCCGGGCCGACCGAGCAGCTCTTCGGCAGCCCGCGCGACCAGCGCACCTCGGACTACGTCAACGGCCGCTTCGGCTAGGGCGTGTCCTGGCGTCGCGGCACCCGGCCTGATCCGAAAGACACGCCCTGGTCCTTTGGTCAGGCCGAGGGCAGTCCGAGGATCCGCTCCAGCACGGCCGCGACGCCGTCCTGCTCGTTGCTCACGGTGTGCAGCTCCACCGCCGCCAGCACCTGCGGGTGCGCGTTGGCGACGGCGTACGCGGTGCCGGCCCAGTCCAGCATCTCCAGGTCGTTCGGCATGTCGCCGAAGGCGACCACGTCGGCGCGGTCGATGCCGTGCCCGGCGCACCAACGGGCCAGCGTGCTGGCCTTGGTGACGCCGGGCGCGCTGATCTCCAGCAGCGGGATCGGCGCGGAGCGGGTGATCTCGGCCAGGTGCCCGGCGGCCTCGCGAGCCTCGCCGAGCAGCTTGTCCGGGTCGAGGTCGGGGTGCTTGGCCAGCAGCTTGAACAGGCCGCGCACCGGCCCGTCGGGCCCCAGCAGCAGCTCGGCCGGGCCGATCGGGTGGTCCACGTCCTCGCCCCACATCGGCACCTCGTACCCGGGCTCGCGGGCGAACCCGGCCGGGTACTCGAAGGCGAACGACGTGCCGGGCAGCTTGGCGCGCAGGATCTCGACCACGGTCAGCGCGGTCTCCTCGTGCAGCGGGAAGGACTCCAGCAGCTCGCCGCGCCGCACGTCGACGATCGCGCCGCCGTTGGAGCAGATCGCCACCCCGTGCCCGCCGATGTGCCGGCTGACCTGCTGCATCCAGCGCGGCGGGCGCCCGGTCACGAACACGACCTGCACCCCGGCCGCCTCGGCCGCGGCCAGGGCGGCGGCGGTGCGGTCGGTGACGGTGCCGCCGCTGCACAGCAGGGTGCCGTCCAGGTCGGTGGCGATCAGGCGGGGGATGCGGGGTTCGGTCACCGGTCCATCTTCGCCCATCGGCGGAGCGGCGGTCACCGCCGAGGTCCGCAGGGGTCCGCGGGCCCCGGCCGCCCCCGGTGCTTCGACCCGCGTCGGCCTTCTTTCGGCCCCGGAAGCGCCGTTTCCGGCCGATTCGCCCGGTGCGGGGGTGTCCGGCTTCCGCCCTCCGGGCAGGACTCGCCATGGCCGACCAGGCGGCCACCCCGTCGGCAGGAAGAGCCATGCCCACTCGCCAGCTTCGAGACGAGCCTCTCCCGACCGTCCCTCCCGCAGCCCGCGCCGCCTCGCGCGAGCCCGTCCTCCTCGGCGACGTGCTGTTCCACGCGCTCGCTGAGATCGCCCGCCGGGGAGCCCCGGACGGGCCCGCCGGGCCGGAGCCGAAGCTCCCCGCCCAGCGCACCCGTCCGCACCCGTAAGCCGGGCCTCCGTACGCGTCTCAGCGCTCGCCGAGCTGGGCGAGGCCCTCGGTGGCGATCCGCTCGAAGACGGCGAGGTCGTTCTCGAAGACCGAGTCCGGCACCGGCCAGTGGATCACCAGCTCGGTGACGCCCAGCTCGCGGTACGTGCCCGCCCAGTCGACGAAGGCGTCCAGCGAGGCCAGCGGCTGCTCCGCGGTCGAGCCCTGGAGCAGCACCTTCTCCAGCGTCGCGACGTCCCGGCCCTTCGCCTCGCAGGCGGCCGTCAGCTTCTCGATCTGCTTGGCGATCACCTCGGGCGCCTGCTCGACCGGCACGTCCGCCGGCCCGCGCGGGTCGCCGTAGGTGACCCAGCCCTGCCCGTGCTCGGCGGCCAGCTTCAGCCCGCGCGGGCCGGTCGCGGCGACGTAGAACGGGACGCGCGGCGTCTGCACGCAGCCGGGGAGGTTCCGCGCCTCGACGGCCGAGTAGTAGGTGCCCTCGCGGGTGGTGGCGTCCTCGCGCAGCAGCTCGTCCAGCAGCGGCAGGAACTCGCCGAAGCGGTCGGCCCGTTCCTTCGGCGACCACGCCTCCTGGCCCATCGCGGTCGCGTCGTAGCCGACGCCGCCGGCGCCGATGCCCAGCGTCAGCCGCCCGCCGGAGACGTCGTCCAGCGTGATCAGTTCCTTGGCCAGCGTCACCGGGTGCCGGAAGTTCGGCGAGGTGACGAGCGTGCCCAGGCGCAGGCGCTCGGTGGCCGTCGCGGCCGCGGTCAGCGTGGGGACGGAGCCGAACCACGGCTCGTCCCGGAAGCTGCGCCACGACAGGTGGTCGTAGGTGTACGCGGCGTGGAACCCGAGGTCCTCGGCCCGCCGCCAGATCTTCTGCCCCTCGCCCCACCGGTGAATGGGGAGGATCACGGTGCTCAGTCGCATGATCCCGACCCTACGCGCACGCGCTGGTGGCGGGCTTGTCGATCGGCTGAGCGGGCTCCGTCCGGTCCGGTGCACGGAATCACACAATTCTGAAGCAGGTGCGGCTCGAATGCGCCCACGGTCGGCAGTCGGTGTTCACCTGCGGGCAATTATCGTCATCTCGATTGTGCATTCGGTCGGCTCCACTACAGTGCGATTTCCGCGCCGGACCTTCGGGGATTCCGGCGGCGGAAGTCCGGCGGAACGCGGCTGATTGCAGGGGCATGCCAGGAATGGTCGTACCGAGGTGCCGGGGGATTTCCGGCGGCGACGCGCTCGGGGCCGTGTCCGCTCGGCCGCTGCGCAGGAGGGGGCGGACGTGAACGAGATCGGTTCCGCGGTGGTGCTGGCGCAGTTCGCCGCCGCTCGGCCGGGCAGCGCGAGCCACGAGTTCGCCCGGATGCTGACCGGTGCCTCCCGGGACCGGTTCTCCGGGACGCTCCTCGTCACCGGGGACCCGGGCGGATCCTTCCGCCTCCGGCGCGGTGCCGTCGTCGAGGTCGCCTCGCCCGGGGCCCCGGGTGTGGACACGCTTCTCCTGCGCTCGGGCCGGGCGGGTGGGGACCGGGCTCCGGCGGTCCGGTCCGCGGCCGAGGGCGGCGCGGGATCCCGGCCTGCCGCGCCGGACCGGGTCGGTGCCGCGGAACTGCAGCTGGTCTGCGTGATGGCGGCGCTGGACGCGGCCCTGGCGATGGGAATCGGCCGGATCGACGGATTCGCCGTCGACCACGAAACCCCGGCCCAGCGACCCGTCGCACCGGAGGGAATCGAAGCGGAATGGCTGCTCCGGGAGGCCGAGCGGAGAATCGGGGCGCTCGATTCCCTGGGACTGTCGATTTCCCCTTTCCATGACCGGCTCGCCCGGGGAAATGCGGCCACCGCCCTGCTGAGCGGCTCGGTCGCCGGCGAGCGACGGGAAATCCTGTTGCGGGCCAACGGCCGGAACACCTCCCGGGACATCGCGTTCCTGCTCGGGCGGAGCCTCTATGCCGTGACGGTGGACGTGCTGCGCATGCTGGGCGAGGGCATCGTCGAGGCGGTTCTCCCGGCCGAGGGCGGCCCGGACCGGCCGCCGGTGCCGAGGGATGACCGGTGGCAGACGCCTGCGGGCACCGCCGCCCGCCCGCTCGGCGGCGCGGTCCAGCTGCCGCGCCGCCGACCGGGCGCGAGCGGGATCAACGAGGTCCTCCCCCTGCGGCCCGTGGCCGACCGCTGGCGGCCCCCGCCCGCTCTCGTCGCGAAGTACCGGGCAGCCGAAGGGCACCCATGAGAGCCCCACCTCGCGTCCGGCGCGGGTGGGACCGGTTCCGGGCAACGCGGCCCGGGCCGGTATCGAGGCGCACGCGACAGGAGAACTGTGACTACCAGGGACGACCGACTGGTCGCCGAGATGCAGGTGCTGCGCGACCGGGTCATCGGCGTCACCGACATCGTGGTGGCTTCCGCCGACGGCCTGCTGATCACGGCCGAGACGGCCGAGACCGACGGGACCGAGAGCGCGGAGGGCCTGGCCGCCCTCACCGCGGCGGCGCTCAGCATCGCCCGCCGGGTCGGCAGCGTCACGAGCAAGGGCCCGCTCCACCACACGGTGACGCGGTACACCGACGGCTACCTGGTGGCCCGGGCGATCGGCGAGATGGCACTGATCGGGGTGCTCGGGGACTCGGGCCTGGACGTGAAACGGCTGCACATCGAGGCGCAGGTGTCCGCGGAGCGGATCGGCACCCTGCTCACCTCGGGAAGCGCGGCGGAACCCGACGACACTGAAGAAGGAGAACGATGAGCGTGTCAGAAGCCCACGGGTCCCAGACCATGACCGAACGGGTGGCGAGCCTGGTCAAGGGGCTACGTGCCGAGGTGCCGGACTGCGTGGCCGCAGGGGTCATCGACATGTCCACCGGCATGCTCCTGTCGGTGGAGACGGTCGACTCGCACCCCCCGGAGGTCCTCGACATGCTGGCGGCGGCCACGCTCGACCTGTTCCAGGGCCGCAACGTCGTCATGATCGAGGGCATCTTCAAGGAGCGGCGCGGGGTCGTGAGCGACCGTCACTACTTCCAGGAGATCCTCGTCAACAGCGACAACCTGGCGCACCTGTTCCTGCGGGTGGACAGCACCGACGAGGTCGTCGCCGTGGTCGTCTGCCGCAAGTCGGTGAACGTGGGCATGCTGTTCGCCCAGGCCCGGAGGGTGCTGAAGGACCACGGACGCTTGTGAAGTCGTAGCTGCGGGCTCGTGGACCGGCGGCCCGCCGGTCCACCCCCCGGTCCGCCGGGTCCGGGCGACGGTGGGAGGCGCTAGTCTGTCCGCCGCACCGATAACCTGATCATGCGTCACACGGGGGTTAGTCGTCATGAACGTTTCCAGGAAACTGCTCTCCGCCGCCCTGGTCGCCACGGCCGCGTTCGGCCTGGCCGCCTGCGGCCCGGAGAACTCGTCCGACCAGGCCGGTGGCGGCTCCAGCACCGCCGCCGCCGCGCCCACCACCGCGCCCGCGACCGGCGGGGCCACCGGCGCCGCGTCGCCGGCCGGGAAGGCCAAGCCCACCGGCAAGCCGTCCGCCGGCGCCACCGACGCCGGTCCGGAGGGCATCTGCACCCACGACCCGCTGCCGGCCGGGCAGAAGTGGATCGTCCCGGTGAAGGGCACCAGCGGGACGACCCTGGTCTACAAGGAGACCAAGGACGCCTGCGGGGTCGACGACGTCGCGCTCGAACCGACCGGGCCCGACAAGACCGCGCAGTTCGCCCCCACCTTCAAGGCCCAGCTGCGGTCGGTGGTGAAGCCGCCGATGGACGCCAACGCGGAGACCCTCGCCAAGCACGTCAACGAGTGCATCGCGACGCCGCACGGCGACAAGGGCGTCTACCCCTGCCAGGACAACGTCTTCAAGGCGACGCTCGACGCCTCCGGCAAGGTCGTCGAGATGTGGGAGAAGGCGGTCTCCTGAGCCGGGTCCGCCCGCGCCGGTAGGCGGGCGGCGAAGGGCCCGCGGGGCGGATCGGCGGTCGACGCCGGTCCGCCCATTGCGTTTGGATCACGACGTGTCCGATTCATCGGGCATTGGGCGGGAACGCGGTGATTGATTTTGTTGGCGGAAATATCACCGCACTCTCATAATTCCTGCTGAGACGCGTGCCGGACGGTCCGGAGAGCCGCAGGGGGGCGGTGCAGGAGGGGCCCGCGCGCGACATTCCACGTTTCCCTGGGGGAGTTCCTTGTCCGCGCCCGAAAACGAGCACCCCGCGGAGCAGCCGGTAGCTGCTCAACCTTCCTGTGACAGTGTCGAGTTGACGGCCCAGGCGCCCGCTGATGGTGCCGAGTTGACGGCCGAGGCGCCCGCGCGCCGGCTGCCGCGCGCCGTCGGCGTCGCGCTCGCCACCGCCGGGCTGCTCGCCGTCACGGCGGCCAGCGCCGCCGTGACCGTCGCCGTCGGCAAGCCCGACGCCCGCCCGGCCGCCGCCGCACCCGCGCCGACCGCCGCCGCGTCGGCGTCCACGACGGCCTCCGCGAGCCCGACGCCCACCGCCGTGCCGCTCCCGACGCCGACCGCCGTCCCGACCACGCCCAAGCCGGCCAGCACCGTCAAGGGCTCCGTCAGCGGCGGCAAGCACGACGGCGACCTGCGCTACTTCCTGCTCCCGATCCCCGACGGCGGCGAGTCGTACGGGCCCGCGGACGGCGTGAAGATGAGCGACGAGGAGGTCGGCGCGCTCTTCGGCAAGCAGGACGGGATCATGGACATCCTCGGCTCGTACGGGTACAAGGAGGGCGCCTCCCGGATGTACCGCACGGCCGACGGCAAGGCCGAAGTCACCGTCACCCTCCTGCACTTCGGCTCCACCGCGATGGCGAGCGAGTTCGTCAAGGGCTACACCGTCAAGTCGCAGGACCCGATCGACATCGACGGCGACCCGAACGCCCACGGCTACGTCCACAAGCCCAAGCAGCAGGCCTACACCGGCTCGATGACCGGCATCTCCAGCCAGGGCGACGTCCAGTACACGATCGACGTCGAGGTGAAGGGGACGCCGGACAAGGCGCTGCTCAGCGAGCTGATGAAGCGGCAGCGCGAGTGGCTCGCCTCCGGCGGCTGAGCCCGCACCGCCGCCCGCCCGCCGTCACCCTTCCTTCTCCTGGAGCCACTTCGTGACCACCGAACCCGTGGAGCCGTCGCCCGGCGACGTCCCTCCGCCGCCCCCGGCGCCCCCGGCACCCGCCGCGCCGCCGCAGCCCGTCGCCGCGTCCGACACCGTTGCGCCCGACGCCATCGCGCCCGACGCCATCGTGAGCGGGACGCCCGGTGCCTTCGCCCCCGACCTCCTGGCCGTCGGCCCCGAGCCCGCGCCGCGCGCCCCGCGCCGGCCCCGGCCGGTGCTGCTGGCCGTGTGCGGGCTGGTGCTGGGCGTCCTCGGCGGCGGTGGCGTGGGCTACGCCATCCAGGCGCAGCGTCCGCCGACGCCGCTGCCGCCGCTGCAGGTCGCGCGGCCGTCCTACCCGGCCGTGACGGTCGACCCGACGGCCTTCGCCGCCGAGCAGCCCCAGCCGCTCGCCATCGACGGCGACCTGCGCAAGCTCCTGGTCACCGCGCCGGAGGGCAGCAAGCCCTGGGGCGAGAACCCGGACAAGCCGTCCTGGATCTCGGCCGCCGACCTCGCCGACCACACCGGTGACGCGGTCCGCGAGTTCAAGGACCTGAACTCGCGCAGCTTCCGGCGCGCGGTCGAGGTCGACTGGCAGAAGGACGACATCAAGTACCGCGTGGCGCTGGTCCAGTACGCGCCGGAGCACGCCTCTGAGGCGAAGGCGCGCGCCGACCTCTTCCGCTCGCAGCCCTTCGAGAAGGGGGCCAACGGCGGTTACAAGGTGTTCGACAAGCCCAGTTACTGGTCGGACAGCAAGGAGCCGTACTACTACGGCCACGCCGTGGCCCAGCGCGGCACCGTCGTGATGGAGGTCGAGGTCTTCGGCGCCAACCCGGTGACCTCGAACACCCTGGAGGACCTCGCCAAGCAGCAGTGGGAGCGGCTGATATGAGCGACAGCACCGTGACCGGGGCCGAGAACCCCGAGCAGCCGCACACCACCCCCGTGCAGCCTGCCCCCGTGCAGCCCGCGCCGGAGCAGCCTGCCGCTGTGCCGTTCACGCCCGAGCACTTCACGCCCGAGCCGCTTACGCCCGAGCACCCCGTCGCCCCGAGCCCCCGCCCGGCCTCCGCCCGGCTGCTGCGCGCGGGTGCCGCGACGGTCGCGGCGGCGCTGGTCGGCGTCGTCATCGGCATCGGCATCATCAAGACGCAGTACGACGACCCCGCCCCGGTCGCCGCCGGTCCGTCCGCCGTGCCGACGCCGACCGCGACGGCCACGCCGTTCGGCGCCAAGTCCAACGGCAACCACTTCGGTTCGCTGCGCGACCTGCTGCTGCCCGTCCCGGTCGGCTTCGAGCTCGGCCCGGACGAGGGCGGCTACGGCAACGACAACGAGATCGGCGCCGAGCAGCTCAGCGCGGAACTGGACGAGGAGCTCCAGCAGATCCCCAAGGACAAGCGCGACAAGCTCCGCGCCTACTGGGAGGGCCTGCACGTCAAGGCCACCGGCGTGCGGACGTACCGGTCCGACGGCGACGACCTGGTGGTCGGCCTCAAGCTGCGCCAGTTCAACCAGCAGGAGGTGCAGAAGCTCAACGAGTACACGGCGGTCTTCAGCGACACCGGCCTGTTCCGGCTCGGCCCGGAGATCCCCGGCCACCCCGAGGCGCACTGCTACCTGATGCCGGCGCCGCCGTCCGCCCCGCTCGACTACCTGGAGTGCTCGGCCGCCGAGGGCGACCTCCTCGTGGTCATGAACGTGGAGGGCGTGGCGCCGCTGCCCAAGGACAAGATCGTCGCCCTCTTCACCGCGCAGCTCGACCGCCTCGCCCGCCCGGGAGCGTCCGTATGACCGACCACGTCACCCCGCAGGACCCCGCGGGCACCCCCGTCCCCCCGCCCGCGCCGACGGCCCCGCCCGAGCCCGCCGCGCCGGCCGGTCCGGCGCTTTCGGAGGTGGAGCTGGTGCCGCCCGCGCCGGCCGCCCCCGAGGTGCCGGAGACGCCCGAGGAGCGCGAGGCCCGCCTCGCCCGTCGCACCCGCCGCCGCAAGGCCGTGGTGCGCTGGGCCGCCGCCACCCTGGTGTGCGCGCTGGCCGGCACCGGGACGGCGTTCGCCCTGACCGCCCCCGAGCGCACGGACATCCCCGGCCTGGCCACCAAGAGCGACGGCCGCTACACCTTCCCCGCGCTGGCCCTGCCGCCGCTGCCCCCGGGCAAGGACCAGTCGGGCCAGTCGGTGCGGAAGGACCGGCTGCTGCACCGCGCGGACCTCCGCTACCTCGTGCTGCCCGCGCCCAAGGAGGCCGGCGGCTCGCTGGGCCCGGTCGTCTTCCCGACGCCGGCCGCGACGCCCTCCGCGTCCGGCTCCCCGAGCCCGTCCGCGAGCGCTTCCGCGAGCCCGTCGGCGAGCGCTTCGGCGAGCCCGTCCGCGTCGTCCGCGAGCCCGGCGGCGTCCGGGACGGCGGCCCCCTCGGCCGCCGGCAAGCCCGGTACGGCTTCGGCCGACTGGGCCCCCTGCGACGCGGTCCTCGACGAGCAGCAGAACCCGGCGGACCTGCGCGCCCTGCTGCTGCAGAACGCGTGCCGCGCGGCGGCCGTCCGGGAGTGGACGGCCTCCGACGGCACCCGGACGCAGATCCGGCTGCTGCGCTTCGGCTCCTACTCCGAGTGCTGGGACGTCTTCTCCGCCCTGCGCGGGAACAGCCTGCCGAAGGCCCTGCCCGGCGTGAAGGTCGGCTCGCACGAGGGCTGGGACACCGTCGACAACGTCGACCTGGTGGTCAAGGAGGCCTCGGTGCAGGGCGACAAGGGCGATCCGACGGCCCGGCTGGCGTACCTCGGGGCGAACGACGTCCTCGCCGTGATCACGATGACCAACCCGAAGGGCGTGCCGGTCGCGCCGTTCCGCCAGGTGACCACGCTGCAGTCCGACCTCCTCGCCTGACGGAGCGTCACCTGCCGATCCGGGCCGACCACTTCGCGCGTGGTCGGCCCGGTCGCGTTCCCCCGAACCCCTAGGGGGCGGCCCCGCGCCGTCATACCGCAGCATCATGCGCGGTTCGTCATTCCAGCTCATGGCCCGTGCGGCGGGCGCCCGTTACGTTGGGGGCGTGTCCACAGCTGTCATCAAGACGGACGGCCTCACCAAGAGGTACCCCCGGGTCACCGCCCTCGACCGGCTCACCGTCGAGGTGCACCCGGGGGTCGTCGGCCTGGTCGGCGCCAACGGGGCGGGCAAGTCCACTCTCATCAAGATCCTGCTCGGGCTCGCCCCGGCGACCTCCGGCACCGGCCGGGTCCTCGGCCTGGACGTCGCCACCCAGGGCCCGGAGATCCGCGAGCGCGTCGGCTACATGCCCGAGCACGACTGCCTCCCGCCGGACGTGTCGGCCACCGAGTTCGTGGTGCACATGGCCCGGATGGCCGGACTGCCCGCCGCCGCGGCCCGCGAGCGCACGGCGGACACCCTCCGCCACGTCGGCCTGTACGAGGAGCGCTACCGCCCGATGGGCGGGTACTCGACCGGCATGAAGCAGCGGGTCAAGCTGGCCCAGGCGCTCGTCCACGACCCCAAGCTGGTGCTGCTGGACGAGCCGACCAACGGCCTCGACCCGGCCGGCCGGGACGAGATGCTGGCGCTGATCCGCCGCGTCCACCGGGACTTCGGCATCTCGGTGCTGGTCACCACCCACCTGCTCGGCGAACTGGAGCGCACCTGCGACCACCTCGTCGTCATCGACGGCGGCAAGCTGCTGCGCTCCTCCTCCACCGCCTCCTTCACCGAGGCGACGGCCCTCCTCGCGGTGGAAGTCACCGACCACCCCGAGGACGCCACCCTCGACCCCGGCGCCGCCGTCCGCGAACGCCTCGCCGCCGCGGGCCTGTCCGTCACCCCGGACGGCTCGCACGTGCTGCTCGTCGAGCTGGCCGGCGACGACACCTACGACACCATCCGCGACACCGTCGCGGACCTCGGCCTCGGCCTGGTCCGGCTGGAACAGCGCCGGCACCGGGTCGCCGAACTCTTCACGGACGAGTCCAAGGGAGGTCCGGAGGATGCCTCCTGAGAGCGGCCCCGCCGACACCGGCGTCATCCACGACATCGGCTACCGCGGCTACGCCGGCCCCCGCCTCGGCCGGGCCTACGCGACCCGCTCGCTGTTCACCCAGAGCCTGCGCGCCGCGTACGGCCTCGGGCGCTCCGGCAAGTCCAAGGTGCTGCCGATGCTGGTGCTCGGCGTGCTCACCGTGCCGGCCGTCATCATGGTCGCGATCGCGCTCTTCACCAACGCGGCCCGACTGCCGCTGGACTACCCGCGCTACCTGTCGTCCTTCGGCCTGATCGTCTCGATCTTCCTGGCCTCGCAGACGCCGGTGCTCCTCTCCCGGGACCTCAGGTACCACACCGTCCCGCTGTACTTCTCCCGCCCGATCACCCGCGGCGACTACGTCCGGGCCAAGTTCGCGGCGATGTTCTGCGCCCAGTTCCTGCTGATGCTGGCGCCCCTGGTGGTGCTCTACGTCGGCGCGCTGCTGGGCCGGCTGGACTTCGCGTACAACACCGAGCACTTCCTGATCGGCCTGGTGGCCGCCGTGCTGTACGCGCTCGTGCCGACCTCGGTCGCGCTGGTGATCGCCGCCGCCACCCCGCGCCGCGGCTTCGGGGTGGCCGGGATCATGGGCTACCTCGCGGTCAGCTCGGTGCTCGTGGCGATCCTGACCAGGATCGGCACCGGCTTCGAGGTCACCGTCCCGGACTCCGCCCAGTGGGCCGCGCTGCTGTCGCCGACCGACCTGGTGGAGAGCCTGACCAACCAGCTCTTCGACGTCGGCGGCACGGTCGGCCGGATGCACGCCCCCGGCGCGCTCGGCGCCGTCGTGTTCCTCGCCGTCGCCGCCGGGATGGCGGCCGGGGCGTACGGGCTGCTGCTGCGCCGCTACCGCAGCGTTTGATCAAGGGAGAGGTCTGAGAGGGACGCCATGGCCACCATCACCATCGACAAGGTCTCGCGCTGGTTCGGCAACGTGGTCGCCGTCAACGACATCAGCATGGCCATCGGTCCGGGCATCACCGGCCTGCTCGGCCCGAACGGCGCGGGCAAGTCCACCCTCATCCACATGATGAGCGGCTTCCTCGCGCCCTCCACCGGCGCGGTCACCCTGGACGGCGCGCCGATCTGGCGCAACCAGCAGGTGTACCGGCAGATCGGGCTGGTCCCCGAGCGGGAGTCGATGTACGACTACCTGACCGGCTGGGAGTTCGTGCTGGCCAACGCCGAACTGCACGGCCTGCCCGATCCCGGCGCCGCCGCCCGCCGCGCCCTCGGCCTGGTCGAGATGGAGTACGCCCAGGACCGCAGGACCGGCACCTACTCCAAGGGCATGAAGCAGCGGGTCAAGATGGCCTCCGCGCTCGTCCACGACCCGGCCGTGCTGCTGCTCGACGAGCCGTTCAACGGCATGGACCCGCGCCAGCGGCTCCAGCTGATGGACCTGCTGCGCCGCTTCGGCGCGGACGGCCGGACGGTCCTGTTCTCCTCGCACATCCTGGAGGAGGTCGAGCAACTCGCCCGGCACATCGAGGTCGTGGTGGCCGGACGGCACGCCGCCTCGGGCGACTTCCGCCGGATCCGCCGGCTGATGACCGACCGCCCGCACCGCTACCTGGTCCGCTCCAGCGACGACCGCCGGCTGGCCGCCGCGCTGATCGCCGACGGCTCGACCGCGGGCATCGAGGTGGACGAGCGCGAACGGGCCCTGCGGATCCAGGCGGTGAACTTCCAGGGCTTCACCACGCTGCTGCCCCGGGTCGCCCGGCAGGCGGGCATCACGCTGTACACCGTCGCCCCGGCGGACGAGTCGCTGGAGAGCGTGTTCTCCTACCTCGTCTCCGCCTGACCTCAGTCCACCAGTACCCCAGCACGCCAGTCCGCCATCGGGAAAGGCCGACCATGAATCCGACCGTCGCCAGGCTGACGCTGCGCGGCCTGCTGGGCCGCCGCCGCGGCGCCCTGCTGCTGGTGGTCCCCGCCCTGCTGCTGCTCGTCTCGGCGCTCGCGAGCGGGTCGAGCGGGAGCGGTCACGAGCTGACCGTCAAGATCCTCGGCCAGCTCGGCCTCGGCACCCTGGTGCCGATCCTCGGCCTGGTCGTCGGCACCGGCGTGATCGCCACCGAGATCGACGACGGCTCGATCGTCTACCTGCTCGCCAAGCCGCTGCCGCGCTGGCGGATCGTCACCACCAAGCTGGCCGTCGCGATCGCCACCACCTGGGTGTTCGCCGCCGTCCCGATGCTGCTCGCGGGCCTGATGCTGTACGGCACGAGGGACGGCGTCACGCTCGGCTACACCGTCGCGGCGCTGGTCGCGGGGGCCGCGTACAGCGCGGTGTTCCTGCTGCTCGGCGTGGTCACCCGGCACGCGGTGGTGGCCGGCCTCGGGTACGCGCTGGTGTGGGAGTCGCTGGTCGGCAACTTCGTGGCGGGCGCCCGCACGCTGAGCGTCCAGCAGTGGGCCCGGTCGGTCGCCGAGACGGTGGCCGGGGACGCCGCGATCGGCGCCGACGTCTCCTTCGGGGTGGCCGTGCCGCTGCTGCTGGTGGTCACCGTCGCCGCGACCGTGCTGGCCGCGGTGCGACTGGCCGGGCTGACCCTGGCCGGCGAGGACTGAGCCCGTACGGGAGGACCGAGCCCGTACGGGACGGGCGGTCAGAGCGTGCGGTTGCGGCCCGCGCCCCAGCCGGCCGCGCCGACCACGGCCACCAGGACGAGCATCAGCGCGAGCGTCGCGCTCCACCCGCCGGTCAGCTGGTGCAGCGCACCCGCGCCGACCGGCCCGGCCGCGGCGACGAGGTAGCCGATCGCCTGGGACATGCCGCCCAGCTGCGCGGCGCCGGCCGCGCTGCCGGTCCGCAGCACGATGAACGCGAGGCCGAGGCCGAGCGAACCACCCTGCGCGACGCCGAGGATGGCCGCCGCGACCCAGGCGCCCGACACCGGCGCGACCAGCAGCAGGGCGATGCCGAGGCCGTTCAGCGCGGCCATGGCCACCGCGAGGCCGCGCTGGCTGGTCATCCGGCCGGCGATGAGCGGCACCAGGAAGGCGCCGACGACCTGCAGCAGGTTGGAGAAGGCGAAGACCAGGCCGGCCCGGCCGCGGTCCATCCCGTGCTCGGCCAGGATGGTCGGCATCCACGCCACCAGGGTGTAGACGAGCAGCGACGAGATGCCCATGAACAGGCTGATCTGCCAGGCCAGTCCGGAGCGCCAGAGGCCCTCGATCGGCTTGCCCGCGACGGCCTTGTCGGCGGCCGGGGCCGCGACGGCCGCCGCCCGCTCGCCGCGCGAGCGCAGCACCTGCGGCAGCCAGGCCACCGCCGCCACCAGCGCGAGCACCGACCAGGCGCCCAGCGAGGCCTCCCAGCCGCCGCCCAGCGCGTGCTCCAGCGGCACCGAGAGCCCGGCCGCGAGGGTCGCGCCGACCAGCATCGTCGTCGAGTAGACGCCGGTCATCGCCGCCGCCCGCTCCGGGAACTCCCGCTTGACCAGGCCCGGCATCGAGACGTTCAGCACCGCGATCGCCACGCCGATCACCACGCAGCCCGCGTACAGCGCCACCACCGAGGGCAACACCCGCAGCAGCACGCCCGCGCCGAGCACCAGCACCGCGCCGAGCACCACGCGCTCGGTGCCGAAGCGCCGGGTCAGCCGGGGGGTGAGCGGCGCGCCGACGCCCTGGAACAGCACCGGCACGGTGGTGATCAGACCGCTCGCGGTGGTGGACAGCCCGAAGGTGCGCTGGATCTCGCCGACCATCGGGGAGATCGCCGCGAGGCAGGCGCGCATGTTCAGCGCGACCAGCAGGATGCCGGTCAGTAGCAGCGCCGGGTGGGCCAGCCGGGAGCGGACGGGGAGCGGGGCGGAGGAGGTGACAACCGGCTGCTGGGCACGGGTGACGGCCATGGGGGTGCTGTTCTTTCGGGGGTGAGAGAGGGTGCGGACGGCGGAAGGGCGTGGGCCCGGCTTCCGGGCCTTACTTCCGGGCCGCGATGGTCGCGAGGAGCTGCTCGACGGCCGCGATCGGCTCGGCGAGCAGCGCCCGACACGCCGCCTCGGCGCGGTCCGGGTCGCCGCTCTCGATCGCGTCGACCAGGGCCGCGTGGGTGGCGACGACCACCTCGGGCATGTCGTGGTCGCCGAAGGCCGTCCGCATCGACTCGCGCACCGAGGCGCCGAAGTAGCGGTACACCTCGGCCAGCGCGGGGTTGTGCGCGGCCTCGACGACGGCGGTGTGGAACTCCAGGTCGTGCTCGACGGTGGCCTCGCGGCCGGCCCGCTCCGGGCTCGCCGCGATCACCTCGGCCTCGCGGGCCAGCGCGGCCCGCATCCGGGCGATGTCCTCGGGGGTGTGCCGCAGGGCGGCCATCCGCGCGCCCTCGGTCTCCAACGCCGCGCGGACCTCCAGGACGTCCCGGATGCCCGAGCGCTGGACGCCGCGCAGGACGGCGGCCGGGTCGCTGGTGCTGCGGACGAAGGTGCCCTCGCCCTGCCGGGAGACCAGCATGCCGGCGTGCACCAGCACCCGGATCGCCTCCCGGACGGTGTTGCGGCCGACCTGCAGCCGCTCGGCGAGCTCGTGCTCGGTGGGGATCTTGGAGCCCACCGGCCAGGCGCCGCCCGCGAGTTGCTCGCGCAGCTCGTCGATGGCGGTGTCCACGAGGGAGCGCCGTCCGGCCGCCTGCAGGCTGCTGCCGTCGCCGGTCATACGGGTGCTCCCTCCGCTGCTCGTCACCATCGGTCGTCGGTCATCCTACAACCACTTGCCCGGTCATCCTACAACTGTCGATGAACGCCGGGTCGGGCTGGGCGTGTTGTCGTGTCCATGACAGCATGTCCGACCTCGGACGGTCCGGTTGGCGACAGGCGGAACACCTTCCGGCGGCGCTGACGAGCGGGAAAGCTATTGATCGCCGCCAGGGGGAGCACCCCGGGGACGGCAACCGGACGAAGCGCCAACCGCGGGGCGCCTGCCGGTGCAGGACGACCACACCCATCAGCAGCGAAGGACTTCTGCCATGATCCGCACCCGTATCGCCCAGGCCGCCGCGGTCGCCGCCGTCGCCGTCACCGCCGTCGTCCTCGCGCCCTCTGCCGCCGCGGCGTCGGCCTCGGTCGGCGCCCCCGCCCCGGCGGTGTCCCAGGACAGCCTCGGCTGGGGCGGCTGAGCCCGCGGTGGAGATCGTCTACGCCGGTCTGACACCCCGGCAGCCCGACGAAGCCGTCCGGCCGGGCGGTGAGGCCGAGGTCGTGGACGCTCTGTGGGCCCACTGCCGGCCCGGTGACGGACTCCAGCACGTCAGCGCACGTTCCGAGCCGGGACGGGTCGACCTCCTGCTCTACTTCCTGACCCCGAGCTCGCCCGATGCGCCCGGCGCCGTACAGCGCGCCCACACTCTGATCGCCCGGAGCCACCAGGCCTCGTCCTTGCTCCACCGGCGCTACCTGCCGCCCGAGCCGCTCACGGCGGGCGCCGAACCCGCTGCCCGTCGCACCGCCTGACCCTTCCGGGTCACCTCCAGGCCGAGGCCCTCGCGTTACCCGGGGCCGGTCGGCACGCCCCCGTGCGTTCGCGAACACCGTCCAAGCCGCCACGCAGCGGACTCCGACGATCCATCACCCATCCGCCAAGGAGAGCTCTGCCGTGGCCAGCAAGAAGTCGACTCTCGTCCGCGCCGCTGTCGCGCTGTGCGCCGTCACCGCCGGCGGTCTCGCCTGGGCCGGCCTCGACACCGGTGCCCAGGCCTCGGCCGTGGCGCCCGTCGCCACGCCGGCCTCGGTGGCCCCGTCCGCGGCCTTCACCGCCCCGTCGTCCATCCCGTCCCCGTCGGACGCACCGACGACCGGGCCGTCCGGACAGGCCGCCCCGGCACCGCAGAGCACCTCCGACCAGCCGGCCGCCACCGGCACGCCGACGGCGCAGCCCCGGCCGACGAGTACCACGTCGAACACGGCCACTCCCCAGCAGGCGGCCGGCGCACCGGCGGCCGCATCAGGCCCCGTCCGCACCGCACCCGCCCCGCTGCCTGCCGCGCAGCTGCCCGACAACACGGCCGCCGCTTGGAAGCCGATCGCGCAGCCGCACACCCAGGCCACCACCCACGACATCCGCCTCAACGAGTGCGCGGTCGCCAAGGGCGCCACCACCTGGCAGCAGCAGGGCTATGTCAGCGCCTTCAAGACGCCGGCCATCCAGGACACCTTCACCTTCGCCGACGCCGCGAGCGCCCAGCAGGCCTACGCCGACCTCCTGAGCTCGATGAACACCTGTCAGGAGCAGTCCCGTGCCTTGCAGAGCAACGGAAAGCTGCCGCAGGACGCACAGGTGAGCACGACGAACACGACGGCCGAAGGCACCGCCTACGCACGGCAGTGGACCGCCGTCCCCGGGATCTCCGCCCCCGGCCCCCAGACCGGGCACATCTACCTCGTCCACCACGACAACACTCTGACGGCCCTGCAGTTCGCCATCCCCGCGGGAACCCCGGGAGCCGGCGCACTGACGGCCGACGACGACCGGACGACCCTGACCAACCTCGCCGCCCAGCTGAGCACCGCGGCCACGGCGGCCGAGCAGCGCTAGCGCGCACACCACCAGACCTCACCCCGACCGACCCGAAGGAAACGCCCACTCATGTCCCGCATCTCCCGCGTCGCCGCTCGCTCGCTCGCCACCCTCGTCGCCGCCGGCGTCAGTGCCACCATGTTCGCCGCGGCCGCGCCGGCGCAGGCCGCCTCGACCGCGGGCGGCACCATAACCCGCAGCGAGGTGCTGGCCCGGGCCCAGAGCTGGGTCGACGAGGGCGTCCCCTACAACCAGGGCGGTTACAAGACCGACGCCAACGGCACCTACCGCGAGGACTGCTCCGGCTACGTCTCCATGGCCTGGCACCTGACGAGCAGCCTGGTCACCCAGACCCTGCCGAACGTCTCCACCAAGATCAGCTTCTCCCAGCTGAAGTCCGGTGACGCACTCGACTACACCGCCGAGCACACGTTCCTGTTCGCCAACTGGACCAACCAGGCCAACGGGGACTTCACCTACTACGCCGAGAGCAACAGCCACAACCCGACGCACGGCCCGACCAAGGCCAACATCAACAGCAGCTCCCTCGAAGGCTGGCCCACCAGCTACTACACCGCGCTCCGCTACAACAACATCGTCGACGACCAGGCCCCGGCGCCGACTCCGGTTCCGGCTCCGCCGGCGGCGAACAACCGGACGGTGGAGGCGGTTGAGGGTGGTGCGCTGCACGAGGTGTACACGGATGC
>NZ_JBFBDY010000055.1:0-24029 GCF_040683475.1 Kitasatospora sp. NPDC093558
GGAGGGCGGCGAGGCCCAGGCCGGCCAGGACGGCGAGACGCGCGAGTCGCGCCGCGACCGCCGCAACCGCCGCGAGCGCGCCGAGCGCCAGGGCGGCCAGCAGGGCAGCGGCCAGCAGCAGGGCGCCCAGGGCGACGGCCAGGTCCGCCAGGGCGGCCAGCAGCAGACCCAGCAGCAGCCGCAGGCCCAGCAGGGCGGCTACGACGACGACGAGTTCGGTGACGGCCGCCGCGGCCGGCGCGGGCGCTACCGCGACCGCCGTGGCCGCGGCAGCCGCCGCGAGGGCTTCGAGACCGGCGCCCCCGAGCCGCAGATCGGCGAGGACGACGTCCTGATCCCCGTCGCGGGCATCCTGGACATCCTCGACAACTACGCGTTCGTGCGCACCTCCGGCTACCTGCCGGGCCAGAACGACGTCTACGTCTCGCTCGCCCAGGTCCGCAAGAACGGCCTGCGCAAGGGCGACGCCATCACCGGTGCCGTGCGCCAGCCGCGCGAGGGCGAGCGCCGCGAGAAGTTCAACGCCATGGTGCGCCTGGACTCCGTCAACGGCATGGACCCGGAGAGCGGCCGCGGCCGCCCCGAGTTCAACAAGCTCACCCCGCTGTACCCGCAGGAGCGGCTGCGCCTGGAGACCGACCCGGGCGTGCTGACCACCCGGATCATCGACCTCGTGTCGCCGATCGGCAAGGGCCAGCGCGGTCTGATCGTCGCGCCGCCGAAGACCGGCAAGACGATGGTGCTGCAGGCGGTCGCCAACGCGATCACCCACAACAACCCCGAGTGCCACCTGATGGTCGTCCTGGTCGACGAGCGTCCGGAAGAGGTCACCGACATGCAGCGGTCGGTGAAGGGCGAGGTCATCTCCTCGACCTTCGACCGCCCGGCGGAGGACCACACCACCGTCGCCGAGCTCGCGATCGAGCGCGCCAAGCGACTGGTGGAGCTCGGCCACGACGTCGTGATCCTGCTGGACTCGATCACCCGCCTCGGCCGCGCCTACAACCTGGCGGCGCCGGCCTCCGGCCGCATCCTGTCCGGTGGTGTCGACTCGACCGCGCTGTACCCGCCGAAGAAGTTCTTCGGTGCCGCGCGCAACATCGAGAACGGCGGCTCGCTGACCATCCTGGCCACCGCGCTGGTCGAGACCGGCTCGCGCATGGACGAGGTGATCTTCGAGGAGTTCAAGGGCACCGGCAACATGGAGCTCAAGCTCGACCGCAAGCTCTCGGACAAGCGCATCTTCCCGGCCGTCGACGTGGACGCCTCCAGCACCCGCAAGGAGGAGATCCTGCTCGGCAGCGAGGAGTTGGCCATCGTCTGGAAGCTGCGCCGGGTGCTGCACGCGCTCGACTCGCAGCAGGCGATCGAGCTCCTGCTGGACAAGATGAAGCAGACCAAGAGCAACGCCGAGTTCCTGATGCAGATCGCCAAGACGACCCCCGGGTCCGGCGACTGACGGTAGCCGTACGGCTTGCAGGGCACGGAACCCCGGATCGCGCGAGCGGTCCGGGGTTCCGCCGTTCCCGGGCCGGCTTCTGGGCCGGTTGTTCCAGAGTTGGGACATCTCGACCGCATTGGCGCGGCTTGTCCGATTTACTCTGGAGCGTATGGCCGAGCACAAGAGGGTCCCGAGCAGCCGCCGCAGTGTCCTGCGGGTGGTCGCCTGCGCGTTCGCCGCGATCGCCGTCCTCGGCGCCGGGGCCGCCGCGTGGGCGTACTTCACGCTCGACGGCAACATCAAGAGCGTCGACATCGACGCGCGCCTGGGCGACGCCCGGCCGCCGGCCTCCACCGACGGCTCGTTCAACATCCTCGTGCTGGGCTCCGATTCGCGGGCCGGCGCGAACGGCGGCCTGGCCGGCGGCGACACCGGCGACACCGCCCGCTCCGACACCGCGATGGTCGTGCACGTCAGCCAGGACCACTCGCGCGCCGAGGTCGTCTCGATCCCGCGCGACACCCTCGTCGACCGTCCCGACTGCACCGACGCGAGCGGCAAGCCCGTGCCGGCCGTCAAGCGCGCCATGTACAACAGCGCCTTCGAGGCCGGCGGTGCGGCCTGCGCGGTCAAGACCACCGAGCAGCTGACCGGGCTGCGGATGGACCACTACGTCCAGGTCGACTTCGCCGGGTTCGCCCGGGTCGTGGACGCGATAGGCGGGGCCACCGTGACCACCACGGTGGCCATCCACGACAAGGACAGCGGGCTCGACCTCCCGGCCGGCGAGCACCACCTCGACGGCCGGCAGGCGCTCGCCTTCGTCCGCACCCGGCACGGCGTCGGCGACGGCAGCGACCTCGGCCGGATCGAGCTGCAGAAGCAGATGGTGAAGTCGCTGCTGCGGCAGACCGGGGGCGCTGGCCTGCTCACCGACCCGGTCAAGCTGTGGTCGATCGGCGACACCGTCACGAAGAGCATCACCACCGACTCGGCGCTCGGCTCGGTGAACGCGCTGGTGGGCCTCGCACAGGAGCTCAAGGGGATCGGCCCGGACCAGCTGAGCATGGTCACCCTGCCGGTGGTCGCCGCCCCCGGCGACCCCAACCGCGTGGTCGAGCAGCAGCCCCAGGCGAACCAGGTCTGGGCGGCGCTCAAGGCCGACCAGCCGATCCCGCAGGCGGTCGTGGCGGCCCAGCCGCAGAACCCGGCCCAGGCAGGCCCGACGGCCTCCCCGGCGGCCTCCCCGGCGGCCGCGGCACAGCGCTGAGGGCGCCCGGAATATCCCGGAACCCGACTCGGTTTGGGAAGATGCGGCCGGTCCTGGCAGACTGGACCGTCGGTCCCGGTTCACGTGCGGCACTCCAGCCGCCGACCCGGTGCCCTCCCGATCCCTAGGAGAACCCCTTGAAGTCCAACGTTCACCCCGAGTACGTGGTCACCCGTGTGACCTGCACCTGCGGCGCCGAGTTCACGACGCGCTCGACCGAGACCAGCGGCGAGATCCGCGCCGAGGTCTGCTCGCAGTGCCACCCGTTCTACACCGGCAAGCAGAAGATCCTCGACACCGGTGGCCGCGTGGCCCGCTTCGAGGCCCGCTTCGGCAAGCAGCACAGCGCGAAGGCCTAGCGCTCCCTCGGCGCCGGTTCCCGGTGCCCCCGTACTCGTTCCGGGGGCACTGGGGACCGGCGCCGTTCGCGTCCCACCACTCCATCCGATCCCCGGGAAGAAGGCCACCCCCATGTTCGAGGCAGTCGAAGAGCTCCTCGTCGAGCACGCCGACCTCGAGAAGAGGCTGGCCGACCCGTCCGTCCACGCCGACCAGGCCAACGCCCGCAAGCTGGCCAAGCGGTACGCCGAGCTGACCCCGATCACCCGGGTCTACCGGGAGTGGCGACAGGCCGGCGAGGACATCGAGGCGGCGCGCGAACTCGCCGCCGAGGACTCGGACTTCATCGCCGAGGTGAAGGACTCCGAGCAGCGCCGCGAGGAGCTCACGGAGGAGCTGCGGCTGCTGCTCGTCCCGCGCGACCCGAGCGACGACAAGGACGTCATCCTGGAGATCAAGGCGGGCGAGGGCGGCGAGGAGTCCGCGCTGTTCGCCGGCGACCTGCTCCGGATGTACCTGCGCTTCGCCGAACGGATCGGCTGGAAGACCGAGATCATCGACTCCAACGAGTCGGACCTCGGCGGGTACAAGGACGTCTCGGTCGCGGTCAAGACCAAGGGCAACGCCGAGCCCGGCCAGGGCGTCTGGGCCCGGCTGAAGTACGAGGGCGGCGTGCACCGCGTGCAGCGCGTGCCGGCCACCGAGTCGCAGGGCCGCATCCACACCTCCGCGGCGGGCGTGCTGGTCACCCCCGAGGCGGAGGAGGTCGAGGTCGAGATCCACGCCAACGACCTGCGGATCGACGTCTACCGCTCGTCCGGCCCCGGCGGCCAGTCGGTCAACACCACCGACTCCGCGGTCCGGATCACCCACCTGCCGACCGGTATCGTGGCGTCCTGCCAGAACGAGAAGAGCCAGCTGCAGAACAAGGAGCAGGCGATGCGCATCCTGCGTTCGCGCCTGCTCGCCGCCGCGCAGGAGGAGGCCGAGCGGGAGGCCTCGGACGCGCGCCGCAGCCAGGTCCGCACGGTGGACCGCTCCGAGCGGATCCGCACCTACAACTACCCCGAGAACCGCATCTCGGACCACCGCACGGGCTTCAAGTCGTACAACCTGGACCAGGTCCTGGACGGCGAACTGAACGCGGTGATCCAGTCCTGCGTCGACGCGGACGCGGCGGCCAAGCTCGCCGCGGCCCAACAGAACTGAGACCGGCGCCCCAGCGCCGGACAACCCCGCAGCCGGAGCGCAGAAACAAGAGGTCGTACGGATGAACCTGCTGCTCGCCGAGGTGGCCCAGGCCACCCAGCGGTTGGCCGCGGCCGGCGTGCCGTCGCCGCGCTTCGACGCGGAGGAACTCGCCGCCTACGTCCACAACGTCAAGCGCAGCCAGCTCCACACGGTGAAGGACGCGGACTTCGACGCCCGCTACTGGGAGGCCGTCTCCCGCCGCGAGGCGCGCGAGCCGCTCCAGCACATCACCGGGCGGGCGTTCTTCCGCTACCTGGAGCTGGAGGTCGGCCCCGGGGTGTTCGTGCCCCGGCCGGAGACCGAGACGGTCGTCGAGTGGGCCATAGACGCCGTCCGCGACATGGACGTCGCCGAGCCGCTGGTCGTCGACCTGTGCTCCGGCTCGGGCGCCATCGCGCTCGCGCTCGCGCAGGAGCTGCCGCGCTCGACCGTGCACGCCTTCGAACTCGACGAGGGCGCACTGGAGTACACCCGGCGCAACATCGACGCCAGCCCGGACCGCGCCCGCATCACGCTGCACGCCGGCGACGCCACCAAGGCCTTCGCCGACGACCGCTCCTGGAACGGCCGCTTCGACCTGGTCATCTCCAACCCGCCGTACATCCCGCTCACCGAGTGGGAGTACGTCGCGCCCGAGGCCCGCGACCACGACCCGCAGATGTCGCTGTTCTCCGGCGAGGACGGCCTGGACACCATCCGCGGCATCGAGCGGGTGGCCGCCCGGCTGCTGCGCCCGGGCGGCGCGGTGGTGATCGAGCACGCCGACCAGCAGGGCGGCCAGGTGCCGTGGATCTTCAACGAGGAACGCGGCTGGACGGACACCGCCGACCACCGCGACCTGAACAACCGGCCGCGCTTCACGACTGCCCGAAGGGTGTCGTTGTGAGCACCGAGGGTGGGCGCGCCGTGAACGTCATGAGCCACTCCGGAAGGGGACCGCACCGATGAGCCGCCGCTACGACTGTGCCGACGCCGGGGACCGCGCCACCGGTCTGCGGGAGGCCGCCTCGGCGATCCGCCGCGGCGAACTCGTCGTGCTGCCCACCGACACCCTGTACGGCGTCGGCGCGGACGCGTTCTCGCCGGACGCCGTGGCCGCCCTGCTGGCCGCCAAGGGCCGGGGCCGCAACATGCCCTCGCCCGTCCTGGTCGGCTCGCCGACCACCCTGCACGGGCTGGTCACCGACTTCTCCGAGCAGGCCTGGGAGCTCGTCGACGCGTTCTGGCCCGGCGGCCTCACCCTGGTCGCCAAGCACCAGCCGTCGCTGCGCTGGGACCTCGGCGAGACCCGCGGCACCGTCGCCGTCCGGATGCCGCTGCACCCGGTCGCCATCGAGCTGCTGAACGCCACCGGCCCGCTCGCCGTCTCCAGCGCCAACAAGACCGGCGGCCTGTCCCCGGCCACCTGCGACGAGGCGCAGGCGCAGCTCGGCGACGCCATCTCGGTCTACCTGGACGGCGGCCAGGCCGACCACGCGACCGCCTCGTCCATCGTCGACGTCACGGGCAAGGTCCCGGTCCTGCTGCGGGCGGGCGCGATCAGCGTCGAGCAGCTGAGGGAGGTCGTCCCCGACCTGGAGGCCGGAAGTTGACACCCACCGCCTCGCTCCACGCCGGTCCGGGCATAGCGCCGTACCTGAGCGTGGGTCCCAGGCCGCTGGACCACTTCCGGATCCTGTACGTCTGCACCGGCAACATCTGCCGCTCGCCGATCGCCGAGCGGCTGACCCGGCGTGAGCTGGACACCCGGCTCAGCCCCCGGGTGGCCGGGCGCATCCTGGTGGAGAGCGCCGGCACCTGGGGCCACGTGGGCGCGCCGATGGAGGACCACGCCGCGACCGTGCTCGACGAGTACGGCGCCGACAGCGGCGGTTTCACCGGCCGGGAGCTGCTGGACGAGCACGTGGTCGAGGCCGACCTCGTGCTCACCGCGACCCTGGACCACCGCGCCCAGGTGATCTCGATGGGCCACGAGGCGGGGCTGCGGACCTTCACGCTGAAGGAGTTCACCCGGCTGGTGCGGACGATAGACCCGGGCACCCTGCCCGACCCGCGCCGCGGCGCGGACGTCACCGAGCGCGCCCGCGCGCTGGTGCGGGCGGCCGCCGCGCTGCGCGGCTGGCTGCTGGCCGCCACCCCGGAGTCCGACGAGGTGGACGACCCGTACGGGGCGCCGATCGGCATGTTCCGCAACTGCGGCGAGGAGATATTCCACGCCGTCGATCCGGTGGTCACCGCGCTGACCGGCGTGCCCGCGCACCCCTGAGGGCCCCGCCCGCCGCCCGCCACCCCCTTCTTCCGAGCGGCTGCGCCGCCGGCTCCAATCGCGCGCCCGCCCGGGTGCACCGGGCCCGCGTCGGCGAGCCGCCCGCCTGGCCCGGTCCTACGCTGGAGGGACCGACCCCCGTAGCGCCCGGGAGCACCGCCATGACCGTCACCGATGCCGCGACCGGCCCGACCACGACGACGGGGCGCCCCTGGGCGTCCGAGGCGCTGCACCGGGCCGATCCCCAGCTGGCCGACCTGCTGGCCGCGGAGGCCGAGCGGCGGGCCGAGACGGTCCAGCTGCTGGCGGGGGAGAACCTGACCTCACCGGCCGTCCTGGCGGCCCTGGGCGGCCCGCTGATCGACAAGTACGCCGAGGGGTACCCCGGACGCCGGCACCACACCGGCTGCGCCCTCGCGGACGCCGCGGAGCTCCTCGCGATCGACCGGGCGCGCGAGCTGTTCGCCGCGCCCCACGCCAACGTCCAGCCGCGCTCGGCGACTTCGGCGATGCTGGCGGCGTACGCGGCGCTGCTGCGGCCCGGTGACGGCGTGCTGGCGATGTCGCTGGAGCACGGCGGGCACCTCAGCTGCGGCTCGCGGGCGAACTTCTCCGGCCGGTGGTTCACCTTCACCGGGTACGGCGTGCGTGAGGACGACGGGCTGATCGACCTGGACCAGGTGCGCGAACTCGCCCGCCAGGTGCGGCCGAAGGCCATCGTGGCGGGCTCGATCTCGCACCCCAGGCACCCGGACTGGGCCGCGTTCCGGGAGATCGCCGACGAGGTGGACGCCTACCTCATCGCCTCCGCCGCGCAGACCACCGGGCTGATCGCGGCCGGCGCGGCGCCCTCCCCGGTGCCGTACGCGGACGTCACCGTGGCGGCCACCCACAAGCTGCTGCGCGGCCCGCGCGGGGGCCTGCTGCTGTCCACCGCGGAGCTGGCGGAGCGGATCGACCGGGCGGTGTTCCCGTTCAGCCAGGGCGGCGCGGCCATGAACGAGGTGGCCGGCAAGGCCGTCGCGCTCGCGGAGGCGGCGACGCCCGCCTACCGGGCGTACGCGCACCGGACGGTCGCCGGGGCGCGCGTGCTCGCCGAGGGGCTCGCACAGGCTGGCATGCGCCCGTTGACCGGCGGTACCGACACCCACCTCGTGACGGCCGACGTGCGCCCGCTCGGCGTCAGCGGGGCCGAGGCGGAGCGGCGCTGCGCGGCGGCCGGGCTGTTGCTGGGCAAGAGCGCGCTGCCGTACGACCCGGCGCCGCCGTCCGAGGCCTCCGGGATCCGGCTCGGCACCGGTACGGTGACCACGCAGGGGATGGGGGAGCGGGAGCTCGCGGAGATCGCCGGGCTGATCGGGCGGCTGCTCGCCGGGGGCGGGGTCGCCGAGGTCCGCGAGCGCGTGCGGGACCTGGCGATGAGCTTCGCCGACCGGGGTTGAGGCGTGAACCGGGTATCCGGATCTCCTACCCGGTAGGGCGAACCGCGATGCACGTCCTCGGCGTCCGACTCAATAAGGTGTGTGCCGTGGCGACGCACCTCGATACCCGGACAGGCGCGGGAGTACCTTCGGTACGTTCCCGTAGGACAGTGACGCAGGAGGCCAGTGGTGCGTGAGTATCTGCTGGTGCTGTTCTGCACCGCGGCCGTCACCTACCTGCTGACCGGCCCGGTCCGGAAGTTCGCGATCGCCGCCGGCGCCATGCCGCCGGTCCGGGCCCGGGACGTGCACCGCGAGCCCACCCCGCGGCTCGGCGGCATCGCGATGTTCGGCGGGCTGTGCGCGGGCATCCTGGTCGCCTCCCAACTCGACAACCTGAGCAAGGTGTTCACCCAGGGCACCGACATCCGCGCGCTGCTGTCCGGCGCCGGGATCATGTGGCTGCTCGGCGTGCTCGACGACAAGTGGGGCGTGGACGCGCTGGTCAAGCTCGGCGGCCAGATGATCGCCGCCGGTGTGATGGTCTGGCAGGGCGTCACGGTGATCACCCTCCCGGTGCCCGGCGTCGGCGCGGTCGCGGTCAGCCCCACCCAGGGCATGGTCATCTCGGTGACCCTGGTCGTCGTCATGGTCAACGCGGTGAACTTCATCGACGGCCTGGACGGCCTGGCCGGCGGCATGGTCTGCATCGCCGCGATGGCGTTCTTCCTGTACTCCTACCGGCTCTGGTACGGCTACGCGATCACCGACGCGGCCCCCGCCGTGCTGTTCAGCGTGCTGCTGATCGGCATGTGCCTGGGCTTCCTGGCGCACAACATGCACCCCGCGCGGATCTTCATGGGCGACTCCGGCTCGATGATGCTGGGCCTGATGCTGGCCGTCGCCGCGATCTCGATCACCGGCCGCGTCGACCCGGACCTGATCAACAACGAGACCGGTTCGCAGACCGCCACCGTGCACGCCCTGGTGCCGATCTACATCCCGCTGCTGCTGCCGCTGACGGTCATCGCGCTGCCGCTGGCCGACCTGCTGCTCGCCGTCGTCCGCCGCACCTGGGCGGGCCAGTCGCCGTTCGCCGCGGACAAGCGGCACCTGCACCACCGGCTGCTCCAGGTCGGGCACTCGCACAGCCGGGCCGTGCTGATCATGTACTTCTGGGCCGCGCTGATCGCCTTCGGCACGGTGGCGTTCTCGATCACCAACACCGGCCGCACGGTGGTGCTGACCCTCGCCGGGCTCTGCCTGGTCGGCCTGATGGTGCTCCTGACGCCGCGGTTCCGGCCCCGCGCGCCGCGTGCGGTGCAGGCCTTCGTGCCGCCGCGCTACCGCCGGCAGCCGTCCGGTCCGATGGCTGAACTGTCGGCGAAGGACAAGCAACTTCTGGGTGAAGCCGGCCAGGGCTCCTCGGCCTCGGCCGAACACCACCGCCGGGCCACCGGGCGGCGCTAGCAAGGGATTTGACGTTCCGCCAGATGGGTTCACCCGATCGGCGGCACTGTTGCTCCGCCGGTGTGACAGGAGCCACACATTCATGGTAAAGCTCTCATCAAATAGTTTGTGATACCGTTCACGAGTACCGAGAACACGCCGAAAGACCTCACAGGTGGATGACTTCCGTCCCTGTTCGGTCTCCCTCGACGGGCCCGCCGCTCCAGCGGGCGGCCCGGCGGCGGCCCCTCGGTCCGGTGTCCCCACCGAGTGTTGTGCCCCGTCCCCGTTACACCGACATGCCGCCGGAGCTGCCGACATGCCGTCCACCGACGCCCGGATCCTCCGAGGCGCCGCGATTCCCACTGCGGCCGCCGGGATCATCGCCATGGCGATCTCCTTCCCCGTCGCCGGTGGGAAGGCTCTGCTCGGCGCCCTGTTCGGCGCGCTGCTCGTGATGGCCTTCTTCAGCTTCGGCCAGATCGCGCTCGACCGGCTGACCAGGTCGAACCCGCAGATCATGATGGCCGCCGCACTGCTCGTGTACACGACGCAGATCCTGCTGGTCGGCATCGTCCTCGCGGTCTTCAAGGACACCGAACTCTTCAACCGGCAGGCGTTCGCCTTCACCCTGCTCGGCTGCGCCCTCGTCTGGACGGGCTTCCAGGTGCGCGGCGCCCTCAAGGCCAAAACGTTCTACGTCGTCCCCGACGCCTCCGAAAAGAAGGACGACAAGTCCTCCGGCTCGGGACGTCAACAGTGACGAGGCCCGGCTGTCCCCCCAACGAGGGGGGCGGTGTTTATGCGCCACTGACGGGCTGCTATCGTCCGTCGCAACAACGGAGTACGGGAAGAGGCCAGGTCTGTCCTGACAGTGGACGGATCGCCCCCCGGATCCGCGCAGTCTTCGATGATCCCGCGGTGGTGCAGCGCACCGCCGCGCCGGATCCGCGAGAAACCCATCAAGTTCCAGTGCCGCTCCGTGGTCGCAGGCCACGCCGACACACCGAGGTTGCCGTAACCATGCGTCACGACGAAGGAGTCCGTGGTGAGTGCTGAACTCCCCCTCGCCAGCAGTTGCCACTTCGGGGACGCTGGCTGCGGCTTCCCGGCGCCGGGTCTGAACGAGTTCTCGTTCAAGCCGATCTTCACGATCGGCGGCGTCGACTTCAACAAGCCGATGCTGCTCTCGATGATCGTCGCCGTGCTGGTGGTCGTCTTCTTCTGGGCCGCGTTCGCGAAGCCCCGCCTGGTCCCGGGCAAGCTGCAGCTCGTCGGCGAGATCGGCTACGACTTCGTCAAGCGCTCCATCGTGCTGGAGACGATCGGCAAGAAGGGCGAGAAGTACGTCCCGATGCTGGTCTCGATGTTCTTCTTCATCTGGTTGATGAACATCATGTCGATCATCCCGTTCGCCCAGTTCCCGGTGTCGGCGGCGATCGCGTTCCCGGCCGGCCTCGCGGGCATCGTGTGGATCACCTACATGACGCTGACCTTCAAGAAGCACGGCTTCGTCGGCGGTCTGAAGAACCTCTGCTGGCCGTCGGGCATCCCCGGCTGGGTCATGTTCATCCTGGTGCCGATCGAGTTCTTCTCGAACATCTTCGTGCGCCCCTTCACGCTCGCGGTCCGAGCCTTCGCGAACATGTTCGCCGGCCACCTGCTGATCGTGATGTTCTCCATCGCCTCCTGGTACCTGCTCAGCCCGACCCTGGGCGCGCTGTACGGCTCGGCCTCCTTCATCGTGGCCGTCGCGCTGACCGCCTTCGAGCTGCTGGTCCAGTTCCTGCAGGCCTACATCTTCGTGATGCTGGCCAGCAGCTACATCGCCGGTGCCCTGGAAGAGGCGCACTGAGCCCCGGGGCCCCGGCCCCGCCCCGAACCACCCCTCCCGGATCGCCCGGTGGCCAATCACCACCGGTTCACCACCCCTGCAAAGGACACACGTCAATGAGCTTCATCGCTGAGGGCACTGTCTACGGTTCCGTCGCCTCCCTGGGCTACGGCCTCGCCGCCATCGGCCCCGGCATCGGCGTCGGTCTCATCTTCGGTAACGGTGTCCAGGCCATGGCCCGTCAGCCCGAGGCTGCCGGTCTCATCCGTTCCAACATGTTCATCGGCTTCGCGCTGACCGAGGCGCTCGCCCTCATCGGCATCGTCATGCCGTTCGTCTTCGGCAACAAGTAATCAGCCGTAGACCCTTTCTGAGGAAGGTCCAGACATGAACACCGCGCTCACGCTCGCGGCCGAGGAGAAGATGAATCCTCTCCTCCCCGCGTGGCCCGAGGTGATCATCGGCCTGCTCTGCTTCTTCATCGTCTTCGGTCTGCTCGGCAAGAAGCTCCTCCCCAGCATCGAGAAGGTGCTGTCGGAGCGCCGGGACGCCATCGAGGGCGGCATGGAGCGCGCCGAGGCCGCTCAGGCCGAGGCCCAGGCCCTGCTTGAGCAGTACCGCGCCGAGCTCGCCGAGGCGCGTCACGAGGCTGCCCGCATCGTCGAGCAGGCTCGCGAGCAGGGTGCCGCCCAGCTCGCCGAGATGCGCGAGGAGGGCCAGCGTCAGCGCGAGGCCATCGTCGCTGCCGGCCACGCGCAGATCGAGGCCGACAAGAAGCAGGCGACTGCCGCCCTGCGCCAGGACGTGGGTTCGCTGGCCTCCCAGCTGGCCTCCCGCATCGTGGGTGAGTCCCTCGAGGACCACGCGCGGCAGAGCGGCGTGATCGACCGCTTCCTGGACGAGCTGGAGGCCAAGGCCGCCGTTGCTCAGGGTGCGGCCAAGTGATCGGCGCAAGCCGTGAGGCCCTCGCCGCCGGGCGGCAGAACCTGGAGAGCCTGACCGACTCCACCTCGGTGGACGCGGTCAAGCTCGCCGAGGAGCTCACCGCCGTCACGGTCCTGCTGGACCGCGAGGTGTCGCTGCGCCGCGTCCTGACCGACCCGTCCCGGTCGGGCCAGGACAAGGCCCAGCTGGTCTCCTCGCTGCTGACCGGTCAGGTCTCCGGCGAGACCGTCGACCTGGTGGCCGGCCTGGTCCGCTCGCGCTGGTCCGGCGCGCGCGACCTGGTCGACGCGACCGAGCAGCTGGCCGCGTACGCCGAGGTCATCGCCGCCGACAAGGCCGGTGCCCTGGACGACGTCGAGGACGAGCTGTTCCGCTTCGGCCGCGTGGTGGCCGGCTCGCACGAGCTGCGCGCCGCGCTGACCGAGCCGAAGGCCGGCACCGTCGCCAAGGCGGAGCTGATCAAGAAGCTGCTCGGCGGCCGCGCCAACGCGGGCACCGTCCGGCTGGTCACCGCCCTCGTGAACGCGCCGCGTGGCCGTAGCCTGGAGCAGGGCCTGGAGTCCTACTCCAAGCTCGCCGCCGCGCGTCGCGGCCGGGTGGTGGCCCTGGTCACCACCGCGGTGCCGCTGTCGGACGCACAGAAGGAGCGCCTGTCCGGTGCTCTGGGCCGGATGTACGGCCGCCAGGTCCACCTGAACATCGACGTCGACCCCGAGGTCGTCGGCGGCGTCCGGGTGCAGATCGGCGCCGAGATCATCGAGGGCACCGTGTCGAGCCGCCTCGAAGGCGCTCGCCAGTCGCTCGAAGGCTGAGCACCGAAGCAGCACATCCGACCCTCGGTCGGGAAACCGGCTCCCACCGGAGCCGGCACATCGTACGGCCGGTTCGGCAGACCCGGCCGAGAGTCGAATACTTGCGGCCCTCAATGGCGGGCCGAGGATCGCAAACTAGGAGAGCAGGGAAGCCTGATGGCGGAGCTTACGATCCGTCCGGAGGAGATCCGGGACGCGCTGGCCGACTTTGTCCAGTCGTACCAGCCGGACGCCGCTTCTGTGGAAGAGGTCGGCACGGTCACTGACGCGGCGGACGGCATCGCGCATGTCGAGGGTCTCCCCTCGGTCATGGCGAACGAGCTGCTGAAGTTCGAGGACGGCACGCTCGGCCTCGCGCTGAACCTCGACACCCGTGAGATCGGTGTCGTCATCCTCGGTGAGTTCGGCGGCATCGAAGAGGGCCAGACCGTGCGCCGCACGGGCGAGGTCCTGTCGGTTCCGGTCGGCGACGGCTACCTCGGCCGCGTCGTGGACCCGCTGGGCAACGCGATCGACGGCCTGGGCGAGATCGCCTCCACCGGCCGCCGTGCCCTGGAGCTGCAGGCCCCCGGCGTCATGGTCCGCAAGTCGGTCCACGAGCCGATGCAGACCGGCATCAAGGCCATCGACGCGATGACCCCGATCGGCCGCGGCCAGCGTCAGCTGATCATCGGCGACCGCCAGACCGGCAAGACCGCCGTGGCGATCGACACGATCATCAACCAGCGCGACAACTGGCGCTCGGGCGACCCGAAGAAGCAGGTCCGCTGCATCTACGTCGCCGTCGGCCAGAAGGGCTCCACCATCGCGTCCGTCCGCGGCGCCCTGGAGGAGGCCGGCGCGCTGGAGTACACCACGATCGTGGCTGCTCCCGCCTCCGACCCGGCCGGCTTCAAGTACCTCGCCCCGTACACCGGTTCGGCTATCGGCCAGGAGTGGATGTACGACGGCAAGCACGTCCTGATCATCTTCGACGACCTGTCGAAGCAGGCCGAGGCCTACCGCTCCGTCTCCCTGCTGCTGCGCCGCCCGCCGGGCCGCGAGGCCTACCCGGGTGACGTCTTCTACCTGCACTCCCGCCTGCTGGAGCGCTGCGCGAAGCTCTCCGACGAGCTGGGCGCCGGCTCGATGACCGGTCTGCCGATCATCGAGACCAAGGCCAACGACGTCTCGGCGTACATCCCGACCAACGTCATCTCCATCACCGACGGCCAGTGCTTCCTGGAGTCCGACCTGTTCAACGCCGGCATCCGCCCGGCCGTGAACGTCGGCATCTCGGTCTCCCGCGTCGGTGGCTCGGCCCAGATCAAGGCCATGAAGTCGGTCGCCGGCCGTCTGCGCCTGGACCTGGCCCAGTACCGCGAGCTCGAGGCCTTCGCCGGCTTCGGCTCCGACCTGGACGCGGCCTCCAAGGCCCAGCTGGAGCGCGGTGCGCGCATGGTCGAGCTGCTGAAGCAGGGCCAGTACCAGCCGTTCCCGGTCGAGGAGCAGGTCGTCTCCATCTGGGCCGGCACCACCGGCAAGCTGGACGACGTCCCGGTCGCGGACATCCGCCGCTTCGAGCGCGAGTTCCTGGACCACCTGCGCCTGCAGCACAAGGACCTGCTGGCCGGCATCGTCGAGACCAGCAAGCTCGAGGACGGCACCATCGACGCTCTCACCAGCGCGATCGCCGCCTTCAAGCAGGGCTTCACCACCGCCGACGGCAAGCTCCTCGGCGAGCAGGCCTGAGTCCGGTAGCGAGGGAAAGGACGTAACGACCCATGGGAGCACAGCTTCGGGTCTACAAGCGCCGGATCCGCTCTGTCACCGCGACGAAGAAGATCACCAAGGCGATGGAGATGATCTCCGCGGCGCGCATCGGCAAGGCGCAGCGCGCGGTGGCCGCCTCCACTCCGTACGCCGATGAGCTCACCCGGGCGGTGACGGCGGTGGCCACCCGGTCCAACGCCAAGCACCCGCTCACCACCGAGAACCCGAACGCCACCCGCGCCGCCGTCCTGCTGATCACGGCGGACCGCGGCCTGGCCGGCGGCTACTCGTCCAACGCCATCAAGGCCTCGATGGTGCTCACCGAGCGCCTGCGCGGCGAGGGCAAGGACGTCGTGACCTACATCGTGGGTCGCAAGGGTCTGTCCTACTACACCTTCCGCGACCTCGCGGTGGGCCAGTCGTGGACGGGCTTCTCGGACAAGCCGAGCTACGGCGACGCGAAGGTCGTGGCGGCCGAGCTGATCGAGGCCTTCACGGCCGAGACCGGCGGCGTGGACGAGATCCACATCGTCTCGACGGAGTTCGTGTCGATGCTGACGCAGAACGCGGTCGAGGCGCGGCTGCTGCCGCTGAAGCTGGACGAGGTCCAGCAGGGCGAGCAGTCGTCGGCCAAGACGGAGATCTTCCCGCTGTACGACTTCGAGCCGTCGGCGGAGGGCGTCCTCGACGCGCTGCTGCCGCGGTACGTCGAGAGCCGGATCTACAGCGCGCTGCTGCAGTCGGCCGCCTCCGAGCACGCCGCACGCCGGCGCGCGATGAAGAGCGCGACGGACAACGCCGGCGAGCTCATCAAGTCGCTCACGCGGCTTGCCAACTCGGCCCGTCAGGCCGAGATCACCCAGGAAATCAGCGAGATCGTTGGTGGCGCCAACGCGCTCGCCGACGCTAGCCGCGGGAGCGAATGAGAATGACCACCACTGTTGAGCCGACCACGGCGACGGGCCGCGTCGCGCGGGTCATCGGCCCGGTCGTCGACGTGGAGTTCCCCGTCGACGCTATTCCCGACATGTTCAACGCCCTGCACGTCGAGGTGGACAACCCCGACGGCTCGGGCAAGAAGACCCTCACCCTCGAGGTCGCCCAGCACCTCGGCGACGGCCTGGTCCGCGGCATCTCGATGCAGCCGACCGACGGTCTGGTCCGTGGCGCGCAGGTCTCCGACACCGGTGCGGCGATCTCCGTCCCGGTCGGCCAGATCACCAAGGGCAAGGTGTTCAACGCCCTCGGTGAGGTCCTGAACGTCGACAAGGCCGAGTTCGAGGCCCAGGTCGAGGTCAAGTGGCCGATCCACCGCAAGGCCCCGAACTTCTCCGAGCTCGAGTCGAAGACCGAGATGTTCGAGACCGGCATCAAGGTCATCGACCTGCTCACCCCGTACGTCCAGGGTGGCAAGATCGGTCTGTTCGGTGGTGCCGGTGTCGGCAAGACCGTTCTGATCCAGGAGATGATCTACCGCGTCGCCGAGAACTTCGGTGGTGTGTCGGTGTTCGCCGGCGTCGGCGAGCGCACCCGTGAGGGCAACGACCTCATCCACGAGATGGTCGACTCGGGCGTTCTGGACAAGACCGCGCTGGTCTTCGGCCAGATGGACGAGCCGCCGGGCACCCGTCTGCGCGTCGCGCTCTCCGCGCTGACCATGGCGGAGTACTTCCGTGACGTCGAGAAGCAGGACGTGCTCCTCTTCATCGACAACATCTTCCGGTTCACCCAGGCCGGTTCCGAGGTGTCGACCCTGCTCGGCCGCATGCCCTCCGCGGTGGGTTACCAGCCGAACCTGGCCGACGAGATGGGCCTCCTGCAGGAGCGCATCACCTCGACCCGCGGTCACTCGATCACCTCGATGCAGGCGATCTACGTCCCCGCGGACGACCTGACCGACCCGGCCCCGGCCACCACCTTCGCCCACCTGGACGCGACCACCGTTCTGTCGCGCCCGATCTCGGAGAAGGGCATCTACCCGGCCGTCGACCCGCTGGACTCCACGTCCCGCATCCTCGACCCGCGGTACATCACGCAGACCCACTACGACACGGCCGTCCGCGTCAAGGGGATCCTGCAGAAGTACAAGGACCTGCAGGACATCATCGCCATCCTCGGTATGGACGAGCTGTCCGAGGAAGACAAGATCACGGTGCACCGCGCCCGTCGCATCGAGCGCTTCCTCTCGCAGAACACCTACGTGGCGAAGCAGTTCACCGGCGTCGACGGCTCGACCGTTCCGCTGTCGGAGACCATCGAGGCGTTCAACGCGATCGCGGACGGCAAGTACGACACCGTCCCGGAGCAGGCCTTCTTCATGTGCGGTGGCATCGAGGACCTCGAGAAGAACGCCGCCGAGCTGGCGAAGAAGTAATCGCGGCCGGTAGCAGCTGAGTGACCGTGAGGGGTGGGCCCCAACCCTGGGACCCACCCCTCGCGTCGCATCGGCTGTGATTCCGGTCAAATCCGTGCCGCCGGTTTCATGCCGGAGGCGCGGGGCCGTTATTCTTACCGAAACTCCCGAGTAATCGGGGGTTGCATGAGCCTAGGAGCCCACGTTGGCTGAGCTGCACGTCGAGCTGGTCGCAGCCGACCGCAAGGTGTGGTCCGGTGCGGCCACCATCGTCGTCGCCCGTACGGCCTCCGGTGACACCGGCATCATGCCGGGTCACACCCCGGTGCTGAGCGTGCTGGAGACCGGTCCGGTCACCATCCGCACGGTGGACGGCGGCACCGTGATCGCCGCGGTGCACGGCGGCTTCATCTCCTTCGCCGACAACAAGCTGTCTCTGCTCGCGGAGATCGCCGAGCTGGCGGACGAGATCGACGTCGCGCGCGCCGAGCGCGCACTGGAGAAGGCCCAGGCGGACCTGGACGCGCACGCCGAGCGTCGCGCCGAGGTGCGTCTGTTCGCGGCGCGCGGCCTCAAGGCCCACGCCTGAGTGTGCCGGACCCCGCCGCGGCGGGGTCGACCGACGGTCCCGGGGACGCGCGAGCGTGACCCCGGGACTGTCGTCTCAGTTGGTAGGTCAACGCGGTCGCCTGATACGACCGGTACGGGGAACGCGGGTAGCGAGGAGGTAGGTGAGCATGGTCCTCGCCCTCGTGGTGTGTGCGGCGGTCGTGGCACTGGGTGTGATCGGCCTGGTCGCGTTCGCGGTACGGCGCCGCCTCATCCAGCGGGTCGGCGGCACGTTTGACTGCAGCTACCGGCTCAAAATGCCCGCCGACGCCTCGACGCAGCCCGACCTCGACGAGAACGGCAAACCCACCTCGGCCCCGGTCCCACAGACCGACGGCAAGGGGTGGGTTTTTGGTATCGGCCGGTACAGCGGAGACTCGATCGAGTGGTTCCGGGTCTTCTCGTACGCCCCGCGCCCGCGCAAGGTGCTCCCGCGCCGGGAGATCGAGGTGCTCGGCCGGCGCTACCCGGAGGGCCAGGAGGAGCTCGCGCTGCTCTCCGGCTCGGTGGTGCTGCGCTGCCTGCACAACGGCGCCCCGCTGGAGCTCGCGATGAGCGAGGACGCGCTCACCGGCTTCCTGGCCTGGCTGGAGGCGGCTCCGCCCGGGCAGAGAGTCAATGTCGCGTAGGGTGGCCGGCGCACGGGGGTAACGGCTCCTGGTGTTGACGGCCTCTGGGGTTAACGGCGCCTAACCGGCCCGGTTAGTCTGGCCGCATGGTCAATCTGACGCGCATCTACACCCGTACCGGCGACGACGGCACCACCGCGCTCGGCGACATGAGCCGGACCACCAAGACCGACCCCCGGCTGGTCGCGTACGCCGACACCAACGAGGCCAACGCGGCGATCGGCGTGGCCATCGCCGCCGGGGCGCTCGCGGAGGACGTCGTCGCGGTGCTCACCCGGATCCAGAACGACCTGTTCGACGTCGGCGCGGACCTCGCGACGCCCGTCGTCGAACAGAGCTCATCAGCGGCTTCGCCGCGGGCGGAGTACCCGCCGCTGCGGGTCCTGCAGTCCTACATCGACCGGCTCGAAGGCGACTGCGACCACTACCTGGAGCAGCTGGAGAAGCTGCGCAGCTTCATCCTCCCCGGCGGCACGCCCGGCGCGGCCTACCTGCACCTGGCCTGCACGGTGGTGCGGCGGGCCGAGCGGGCCACCTGGACGGCGATCGAGACGCACGGGGACACCGTCAACCCGCTGACCGCCAAGTACCTCAACCGGCTCTCGGACCTGCTGTTCATCCTGGCCCGCGTGGCCAACAAGGAGCGCGGCGACGTCCTGTGGGTGCCGGGGGAGAACCGCTAGGACTTCGGCCCGACCTGCTCCACGACCCGGCCGTTCTCGACCTCGACGCCGGCCGGCGGCTCCTTGGGCCAGATCGAGAAGCAGCCGGCCACAACCACGTTGACCACGGCCGCGATGCCCAGCTTCCAGTACCACTGGGCGAACGTCCCGAAGTGGGCGGCGCCGGCCGAGAGCGGCACGAGCAGGCTGATCAGGCCCAGGGTGATCACGGCCGAGACGACGGTGCGGCGGGCGACCTCCCACTCGTACCTGGTCCGCTCCGGGCCGTACTTGGGGGAGGGCAGCGGCTTGGGGCCGCCCGCGAAGCGGTGCAGGAACTGCCGGTCGGCCCAGCGGACGAGCGAGGGGCCGTACCCCACCGAGAAGCCGACGTAGCTCGCGGCGAGGGCGTGCATCCAGCTCGCCTCGGCGCCGCCGCGCAGGTTCAGCACGGTGAGCGTGTACAGGGCGAGGTCGACCACCGGGAGGCCCACCAGCAGCGCGGTGCTGGTGCGGCGCCACCGCAGCAGGTAGCGGGCGCTGAGGCCGAGGCCGAGGACGATCCACCAGGAGATCTCGGCCGCGATGATGAGGGTGACGATCACGTTCTGCTCCCGGACGGTCGGCGGTGCCACCAGCCTCGCGCGGGCCCGCGGCCGTGTCGTCGTCGTGCGGTGCCGTCCGCGTGTGCACCTTTCGATGTAGCCGACTCCTCCGTGGACCGGAGCGGAGCGGTCCGCCGGGGGTGGTGAGATGGGGGTGTGCTCGTACCGTCCATCCCCCCGCGCCGTGTCGACCAGCTGATCGCCCTGTGCGGGCTGCTCGGCGGCTCGGTGCTGATCGCCTTCAAGGTTTACGACAACCACCATCAGTCAGTGTGGTCGGCGGTGGTGCCGATGCTGGTGCTGGCCGGGCTGGAGCTGGTCCGGCGTACCCGGCCGGTGCTCGCGGTGTCGGTCGGCGGGCTGGCCTTCGCAGCGAGCCTGTTCACCGGCAGCCTGCTGGCGACGACGATCATGTACACCGATCTGCTGTACGCGGCGGTGATCTACGGCACCCACCGAATGTCGCGGGTGCTGCACCTGACCGGCGGCGCGACCGTGCTGGCGCTCTCCGTGCTGGCGTGGTGGATAGAGGGCATCCCGTACGCGCTGCTGATCGCGGTGGTCAGCTCGCTGGTGTTCCTGGCGCCGGTGTGGACCGGGGACCTGGTGCGCAAGCACCGGCGGGAGGCGGAGACCGAGCGCCTGCGCGCCGAACAGACCGCGCTGCTCTCGGAGATGGACCGGCGTGAGGCGGTCGTCGCCGAACGGGCGAGGATGGCACGGGAGTTGCACGACGTGGTGGCCAACCACCTGTCGGCGATCGCGATCCACGCGACCGGCGCGCAGTCCGCCGCCCGGCGCCGGCACCTGGCCGAGGACGACCCGCTGGTGGAGGTGCTGGCAGTGATCCGGGAGAACAGCGTCCAGGGTTTGGCCGAAATGCGACGCATGATCGGGCTGCTGCGCGAGAGCGGCGGGGGAGAGGCCGACGAGTCGTACACGGCGCCCGACCTGGCGGCGGTGGACGCGCTGCTGGCCAAGGCCCGGGCAGCCGGCCAGGACGTCGGACTGGACTTCGAGCTCACCGAGCAGGGCGAACGCGGCAAGGTGCCGGTGCCGGTCGGGCTGGCTGCGTACCGGATCGTCCAGGAGTCGCTGACCAACGCGCTCAAGCACGCCGGGCCGGGACTGGTCACCCTGCGGCTGGACTTCGGGCCCGAGGAGCTGCGGATCGCCGTCGACAGCCCGTACCGCGGCGAGGAGGGCCGCGAACTGCCGGGCGCGCGGGCCGGGCTGGTGGGCATGGCGGAACGGGCCGGGCTGCTCGGCGGCAGCTTCGAGGCCGGGCCGAGGGACGGCGGTTGGAGCGTGCGCGCGGTGCTGCCGCGCACGCAGGGGAGCGACGGGAGCGAGGGGCGGGCATGACGATCCGGGTGCTGGTGGCCGAGGATCAGGCTGCGGTGCGGGCGGCGCTGGTGATGATCCTGCGGGCCGAGCCCGACTTCGAGGTGGTCGGACAGGCTGCCGACGGCGAGGAGGCCGTGCGGCTGGCGCTGGAGCTGCGGCCCCACGTGGTGCTGATGGACGTGCAGATGCCCCGACTGGACGGTGTCTCGGCGACCCGGCAGGTGGTCGCCGCCGGCGCCGCCCAGGTGCTCGTGCTGACCACCTTCGATCTGGACGAGTACGTCTACGGCGCGCTGCGGGCCGGTGCGGCCGGGTTCCTGCTGAAGGACCTGGAGGCGGACACCTTGGTCGAGGGCATCCGGACGGTGGCGCGCGGGGACGGCATGCTGGCGCCCTCGGTCACCCGGCGGCTGATCGGCACCTTTGCCCGGCCGGAGCGCTCGGTCGTCCCGGAGGCCCGGGAGGCGGTGGCCGGGCTGACCCCGCGGGAGCGGGAGGTACTGGCGTGTGTCGGGGCCGGGCTGTCCAACGGGGAGATCGCGGCCCGGCTGGAAATGGCGGAGTCGACCGCCAAGACGCACGTCAGCCGGATCCTCGCGAAGCTGAAGCTGCGCAGCCGGGTGCAGGCGGCGATCCTGGCGCAGGACCTGGGGCTGACCATCTGATCGGCTGACTGGGTCGGTCACAGATCACACTCCGGATTGCTACTGCGGGGACGGAACGGGCATTAGAGTCCGGCCCGTGAGCGATGCGGCTCTTTGGGCGGTGACCCCTGCCCTGAGTCGCCTTCAGGCCCGCCCGCAGGGGCGGCGACGGCATCGGGAGACCCTCCATGAGCAATGCGTCCAGCCAGCAGATCGCCGTGATCGGTGCCGGCCTGATGGGCGCCGGCATCGCCCAGGTGTCGGCCCAGGCCGGTCACCCGGTGGTGCTGCGGGACGTCACCGACGAGGCGCTGCAGCGCGGCCTCGCCGGCATCCGCGCCTCGTACGAGAAGTTCGTCGCCAAGGGCCGGATGAGCGCCGAGGACGCCGAGGCCGCGCTCGGCCGGATCACCACCACCACCGACCTGGGCGCCGTCGCCGAGGCCGACATCGTGGTCGAGGCCGTGTTCGAGAAGCTGGAGGTCAAGGAGGCCGTCTTCCGCGAGCTCGACAAGCTCGCCAAGGACGGCGCCGTGCTCGCCTCCAACACCTCCGCCATCCCGATCACCCGGATCGCCGCCGCCACCCAGCGCCCGGAGTCCGTCATCGGCGTGCACTTCTTCTCGCCGGTGCCGCTGATGAAGCTGGTCGAGCTGGTCCGCGGCTACAAGACCACCGACGAGACCCTGGCCACCGCCCGCGCCTTCGCCGAGGGCGTCGGCAAGGAGGTCGTGGTCGTCAACCGCGACGTGGCCGGCTTCGTCACCACCCGTCTGATCACCGCCCTGGTCGTCGAGGCCGCCAAGCTGTACGAGACGGGCGTGGCGACCGCCGAGGACATCGACAAGGCCTGCCGCCTCGGCTTCGGCCACCCGATGGGCCCGCTGGAGACCGCCGACCTGACCGGCGTCGACATCCTGCTGCACGCCGCCCGCAACATCTACGACGAGACCCAGGACGAGAAGTTCGCCGCCCCGGAGATCATGGCCCGCATGGTCACCGCCGGTGACCTCGGCCGCAAGAGCGGCCGCGGGTTCTACGGGCACGAAGGCAAGTAACCCACGAGGCCGTGGGGCCGGGCGGGGCGGGCGATCGGAGCATCGTACGGCCCGCCCTGCCCGGGACGGGTGAGTTTCCTCACGCCGGGTCCCGCAGACGGGTGATTTGGGCGGGAATCGAGCGTAGGTGTGGAGACGACCTGCGTATATTCCCTCGGACGAGTGAAGTTGCTTCAGATCTGACCGCAACCAGCAACCTGCGGTGCTGGTTCGCCGTCAGATGAGGGGCCCAGGTTTGAATGACAGGTGGCCGGCCCGGGCGCACGGCCCATCGCCGATCGGCGCGGCCACCGGCCCTGCGGGCGAGGGGCCACGGCCCGCCCGGACGGTCACCCCGCTCCTCGGCCCGGTCCGGCCGGGGCGGACCCACACCCCCGACACCACGACCGGCCAGGCGAAGGAGGAGGAGAGCATGCGCATCACCGGCGACCACAGGGCGCTGGCCATCGAGGGCCGCCTCGACGTGCGCACCGCCGCCGACGCGCGGGCCCGGCTCCACCAGGCCGTCGACACCGGCCTCGGCGACCTCGTGCTCGACCTCGCCCGCCTGGAGTTCTGGGACGCCACCGGCCTCGGCGTCATCATGGGCACCCATCGCAGGGCCGGCCGGATCGGCCGCCGGCTCGTGCTGCGTTCCGTCCCGGCCCAGCTCCAGCGCCTGCTGGTGGCGACCAAGCTGCACCGCATCCTCGCCGTGGACGGCGGCATCGCCGAGGCGCACGGGGTCGGCCTCTAGAACAGTTGCTCTGAGGGCGCACGACGCCCTCGTGGGGCGTGCGTGGTGGGACCGCGCTGTGCGTGTGGGGCCGGATGTGCGAGAGTCTGCCCGTCAGAAGACGGCCGCCGGAGCCCGGGCCACGCCCGCCCGGTCCGCGCAAGGCCGCGACCGAGACGTCAGCCGGCCGGCGCGGTACGCCGGCGGCCGAGCACGATGCGGAGCAGAACGTGGCACAGCCAACCGGTGAGTTCCGGCAGGAGGCCGTCCGCGCCCGCGGTGGTGAGCTGGTCTCCGGCGCTCTGCTCGTGGGCGTCGGCGCGCCGGACGGCTCCGAGGCCCGCCCCTGCCCCGAGGAGTGGCGCCCCCGCCCCCGCCGGGTGCTGCGCAGCGAGCCCGCCCGCGGGCCGGTCGGCGGCGTCGAGCGGGCGGTCGGCCCGCTCGCGCTCGGCGCCGGGCCCGCCGACCTGCCGCTGCTCGACCGCGAGGCGGACGTCGCCGAACTCCTCGGCCTGCTTGCCGAGGGCCGCTCCATACGCCTGGTCGGCCAGGCCGGCTCCGGCCGCAGCGCCCTGCTGTCGGCCGTCGCCGAGGCCGCCGCCTACCTCGCCCCCGGCGGCGTCGTGC
>NZ_JBFBDY010000056.1:0-24001 GCF_040683475.1 Kitasatospora sp. NPDC093558
GCGCAACCTCGACCTCATCCCCACCCTCCTCGGCATCCTCAAGTCCGGCGCCGCCTACCTCCCCCTCGACCCCGTCAACCCCGACGACCGCCTCGCCTACATCACCACCGACGCCAACTCCACCCTCGTCATCACCAACAGCACACTCGCCGAACGAGTCGCCGGCTTCACCGACACCCCGCTCCTCCTGCTCGACGACCCGGCCCTGACCACGGCACCCGAGCACGAGCCCACAGAACTGGCCGGACCCGACAACCTGATCTACGTCATCTACACCTCCGGCTCCACCGGGAAGCCGAAGGGCGTCACCCTCACCCACACCAACGTCCTGCGGCACTTCGAGGCGGCCCGGGAACAGCTCGGGTTCTCCGCTGCGGACGTGGTCACCCAGGCGCACTCCTACGCGTTCGACGTGTCGGTCTGGGAGATGTGGGGCGCACTCCTCCACGGCGGCCGACTCGTCATCGTGCCGGCCGAACTCGGCCGCTCCCCACAGGACTTCCTCGACCTCCTGGTGGAGCAGCAGGTCACCGTACTGCTGCAGACGCCCACCGCGTTCCGCTCGCTGACCGCGCTCGCCGCCGACGGCGACCCCCGGATAGACCGGATCGCGCTGCGGCTGGTCGCCTTCGGCGGCGAGCGGCTGGAGCCCGCGGAGCTGCAGCCGTGGACGACCCGGCCGGGTGCCGCGGCGCCCGCCCTGCTGAACCTGTACGGGCCGACCGAGACCACCATGCACGCGGCGTACCACCGGCTCACCCCGGCCGACCTGGCCCGGGCCGGCCGGAGCGTCATCGGCCGGCCGCTGCCCGACCTGCGGATCCACCTGCTGGACCCGTCCGGGCAGTTGGTGCCGGTCGGGGTGCCGGGCGAGATCGCGGTGGGTGGCCCCGCGGTCGCCCGCGGCTACCTCGACCGTCCCGGCCTGACCGCCGAGCGCTTCGTCCCCGACCCGTTCGGCCCGGCCGGATCGCGCCTGTACCGCACCGGTGACCTGGCCCGACGCCTCGACGACGGCAGCCTGGAGTACCTGGGCCGGATCGACAGCCAGGTCAAGGTGCGCGGCTACCGCATCGAGCTCGGCGAGATCGAAACCGCCCTGCGCGACCACCACGGCGTGCGGGAGGCGGTGGTGATCGCGGTCGCCGAGCGCCTGGTGGCCTACATGGTCGCCGAAGGCACCCTCGACCCAGCCGCCGTGCGCACACACCTGAGCGCGACCCTGCCCGAGTACATGATCCCGGCGGCGTACGTCGCGATCGACCGCGTGCCACTGACCGTCAACGGCAAGCTCGACACCCGCGCGCTGCCCGCGCCCGACGACGACGCCTTCACCAGCGCCCGCTACACCGCACCGCGCACCCCCGTCGAGGAGCGCCTGGCCGCCATCTGGTCCGACGTCCTCGGCACGGACCGGGTCGGCGTCGAGGACAGCTTCTTCGACCTCGGCGGCGACTCCATCCGCGCCGTCCGCCTCGTCGGCGCCCTGCGAGCCGCCGGCTACGACGCCTCCGTGCGGGACGTCTTCCAGCACCGCACCATCGCCGAACTCGCCGCCCACCTCGGTGGCCGGGCCGACGGCTCCCTGATCACCGCCGTCGAGCCGTTCACCCTGATCAGCGCCGAGGACCGGGCCCTCCTGCCGGACGACGTCGTCGACGCCTACCCGCTCTCCCAGATCCAGACCGGCATGCTCGTCGAGATGCTGGCCGCCAACGAGGCCGGCGGACACCTCTACCAGAACATCAACTCCTTCCGGATCCCGGACGACCGGGACTTCTCCCTGACCGCCCTCAAGCAGGCCGTCGACACCGTCGTGGCCCGCCACGACGTCCTGCGCACCTCGATGCACCTGAGCGGGTACTCCCAGCCGCTCCAGCTCGTCCACGCCACCGCCGACCTCCCGGTCGCCCAGCACGACTGGCGCGACCTCGACCCCGCCGAACTCGACCGCGCCAGGCGCGAGTTCGCCACGTCCGACCGGGCCGCCGGGTTCGACCTGACCACCGCACCGCTGATGCGGATCGCGGCCCTGCTGGAGGAAGGCGGCGCCTGGCGGCTGACGATCGGCAACTCCCATGCCATCACCGAGGGCTGGACCCTGCACAGCCTCATGATGGAGATCGTGGGGTGCTACCAGGCCCTCCGCGACGGGCGTGAACTCCCGGAGCACCAGGCACCATCGGTGCGCTACGCCGACTACGTCGCCGCCGAGCTCGACTCTCTCGCCGACCCCGAGGACCAGGCGTTCTGGCAGCGGATCACGGCCGAGCACGTTCCGTTCGCCCTCCCCGCCACCTGGGCCGACGCACCCGGCACCGCGGCGGCCGAGCACGGCGTCAAGGTCCCGTTCGCGGACCTGGAGGCGGGGCTGCGCCGGCTGGCGGTCGGGGCGAAGGCCTCGCTGAAGAGCGTGCTGCTCGCCGCCCACCTCAAGGTGCTGAGCTCACTGACGGCCGAGGACGCCTTCCACACCGGTGTCGTCTACCACGGCCGGCTCGAAGCCCCGGGCGCCGACCAGGTGTTGGGCATGCACCTCAACACCGTGCCCTTCCCCGCCACCCGCCCGAGCGGCACCTGGCGACAGCTCGTCGAGCAGGTCTACGCCCGGGAAGCCGAGATCTGGACCCACCGCCGCTACCCGCTGCCCGCCATCCAGCGCGACACCGGCACCACCCAGCGCCTCGTCACCACCATGTTCGACCACCAGAACTTCCACCAGGTCGACACCGACACCGTCGACACCGCCGCCGGCCTGAACGAGGGCGGCAACGAATTCGCCCTCACCACGGTGGCGACCGACCGGCACATCGAACTGGCCACCGGCACCCAGGAGGTGAGCCGCGAGAACCTGCGCCGGCTCGCCTCCATGTACCGGCTGGTCCTGGAGTCGATGGCCGCCGACCCGGACGGCCCGGCCGCGGCGGCCCAACTGCCCGCGGCGGAGCGGGAACTGCTGCTGACGGAGTGGAACACGGCCACCGAGCACCCGGTGGACGGCTTCGTCCACGACGTCTTCGCGGCGCACGCCGCCGGGACCCCGGACGCCGTCGCGCTGACCTTCGGCGACGAGTCGCTCACCTACGCCGAGGTCGACGAACGGGCCAACCGGCTCGCGCACCAGCTGCGCGCCCTGGGCGCCGGGCCCGACCTCCTGGTCGGCGTCTCGCTCGAACGCGACCTCGACCTCGTGCCGACCCTGCTCGGCGTGCTCAAGTCCGGCGCGGCGTACCTGCCGCTCGACCCCACCAACCCGGCCGACCGCCTGGCGTACATCCTGGACGACGCGCAGGCACCGATCCTGATCACCCGCACCGAGCACCTGGCCACCTACGACGGCATCTACGACGGCCGCCTGGTCGTCCTCGACGCCGACGCGGACCGCACGGCGATCGCGGCCCGGCCGGCCACCGCGCCGGACCCGGTCGGCGCCCGGGACGCCCTGATGTACGTCATCTACACCTCCGGCTCCACCGGAAAGCCGAAGGGCGTCGCGCTCAGCCACGCGAACGTGCTGCGGATGTTCGCGGCCGTCCGGACCGGGATGGGCTTCACCCGCGACGACGTCGTGACCCAGTCGCACTCCTACGCCTTCGACTTCTCCGTCTGGGAGATGTGGGGCGCGCTGCTGCACGGCGCCCGGCTGGTGATCGTGCCGCCGGAGGTGAGCCGCTCCCCCGAGGACCTGGCCGACCTGCTGGTCGCCCAGCGGGTCACGGTGCTGTGCCAGATCCCCTCGGCGTTCCGGGCGCTGGCGGCCATGGCCGGCGCCGGCGACGACCGCATCGACCGGCTGAACCTGCGGACCGTCGTGTTCGGCGGCGAGAAGCTGGAGACCGCCGAACTGCGGCCCTGGCTCGGCCGCACCGGCCTGGACCGCACCGCGCTGGTCAACCTCTACGGGCCGACCGAGATCACCGTGCACTGCACCTTCCACCGGCTCGGCGCGGACGACCTCGAACAGCCCGCGCGGAGCCGCCTCGGCCACCGGCTCGACGACACGCGCATCCACCTGCTCGACGCCAACCGCGAGTTGATGCCGGTCGGGGTGCCCGGTGAGATCTACGTCGGCGGCCCGGGCCTGGCCCGCGGCTACCTGAACCGCCCCGGCCTGACCGCCGAGCGCTTCGTCCCCGACCCGTTCGGCCCGGCCGGATCGCGCCTCTACCGCACCGGAGACCTGGCCCGGCGCCTCGACGACGGCACCCTGGAGTACCTGGGCCGCGTCGACAGCCAGGTCAAGGTCCGCGGCTACCGCATCGAACTCGGCGAGATCGAGGCCCGGCTGCGGGAGCACCCCGCCGTGCGCCAGGCCGTGGTCACCGCCCCGGCGAACGAGGACGGCGAACGGTCGCTCGTCGCCTACGTGGTCGGCCCCGACCGGAGCCCGGACGCGACCGCCGAACTGCGCGAGCACCTGGGCGCCACGCTGCCCGGGTACATGGTCCCGGCGGCGTTCATGATGCTCGACGCGCTCCCGCTGATCAGCGGCGGCAAGGTCAACTACCGGGCGCTGCCGGCGCCGGACCGCGACGCGTTCGGCCACAGCCGCTACGTCGCGCCCCGCACGCCGGTCGAGGAGCGGCTCGCCGCGATCTGGACCGAGGTGCTCGGGATCGGCCGGATCAGCGTCGAGGACAGCTTCTTCGACCTGGGCGGCGACTCCCTGCGGGCGGTCCGCCTGGTCGGCGCGATGCGCAACGCCGGCTACGACGTCTCCATCCCGGAGGTCTTCCAGCGCCGCACCATCGCGGCCCTCGGCGCGCGGCTCGGCGGCGGTACCGGCGAGTCCCTGATCACCGCGGTCGAAGCGTTCGCCCTGATCGGCGCCGAGGACCGCGCCCTCCTGCCGGACGACGTGGTCGACGCCTACCCGCTCTCCCAGATCCAGACCGGCATGCTGGCCGAGACCCTGGCCGCCGGGGACGAGGGCCGGGCCATCTACCACAACCTCAACTCGTTCCGGATCCGCGACGACCGGCCGTTCTCCCTGCCCGCGCTCCAGGAGGCCGTCGACACCGTCGTGGCCCGCCACGACATCCTGCGCACCTCGATGCACCTGAGCGGCTACTCCCAGCCGCTCCAGCTCGTCCACGGCGCCTCCGCCTACCCGGTGACGATCCGCGACGTGCGCGGCCTGGACACCGAGGAACAGAACCGGCTGAAGGCCGAGTTCATCGCGGTGGAGCACGCGGTGGTGTTCGAGCTGACCACCGCACCGCTGCTGCACATCTCGGCGCTGCTGGAGGACGAGACCGCCTGGCGGCTCAACTTCACCTACCACCACGCGATTTCGGAGGGCTGGAGCTACAACGCCCTGATGATGGAGATCGTGGAGAGCTACCAGGCCCTCCGCGACGGGCGTGAACTCCCGCACTACCAGGCCCCGTCGGTGCGCTACGCCGACTTCATCGCCGCCGAGCTGGCCTCGCTGGCGAGCGAGGACGACCAAACCTTCTGGCGCGGTGTGGTCGACGACCACGCGCCGCTGCGCCTGCCCGCCGCCTGGGCCCAGGCCGACCGCCCCGCGGGTGAACGGCACGGCGTCCAGGTCCCGTTCGGCGACCTCGACGAGAAGCTGCGCCAGCTGGCGCTGGGGGCGAACACCTCGCTGAAGAGCGTGCTGCTCGCCGCCCACCTCAAGGTCATGTCGATGCTGACGGCCGACGACGCCTTCCACACCGGTGTCGTCTTCCACGGCCGCCTGGAAGCCCCGGGCGCCGACCGGGTGCTGGGCATGCACCTCAACACCCTGCCGTTCCCGGCCACCCGTCCGAGCGGCACCTGGCGACAGCTCGTCGAGCAGGTCTACGCCCAGGAAGCCGAGATCTGGGCCCACCGCCGCTACCCGCTGCCCGCCATCCAGCACGACGCCGGCAACTCCCGGCAGCTGCTCTCCGTCCTGTTCGAGTACCTGGACTTCCACCACGTCGACACCGAGACGGTGGACGTCGCCGAGGGCCTCGCCGACGGCATCAACGAGTTCGCGCTGAACGTGATCCCGACCCGGGGGAACGTCAATCTCGGTACCACGACCGCCGTGTTGAGCGCGACTGCGCTGGCGCGGTTGGGGGCGATGTACCGGTCGGTGCTGGAGGCCATGGCCACCGACCCGGACGGCGACGCCGCCGCCGCACACCTGCCCGAGGACGCCCGGCAGCCGCAGCACGGCACCGTCACCGAGCCCACCACGCTCACCACCCTCGACGTCTTCCAGGCTCAGGCCACAGCCACCCCGCAGGCCATCGCGGTGATCAGCGGCGACGAGCAGTGGACGTACCAGGAGCTCGACGCGCACTCCAGCCGCCTGGCTCACCACCTGCACCGGAACGGCGTCACCCCCGGAAGCATCGTGGGCGTCAGCCTCGACCGCACCCCACACGTGCTGGCCGCGATGCTCGCCGTGTGGAAGGCCGGCGCCGCCTACGTCCCCGTCGACCCCACCCTGCCCGCCGAACGACGCGCCTACATGCTCACCGGCACCGCGGCCCTCATCACCGAAAGCACCGTCACCGACCCCGGCTACGACGGCCCGCACATCCTCCTCGACACCGACGTCATCCCGGAACACACGGGTGTGGCACCCGAGTTCGCCACCGACCCGGACGCCTTGGCCTACGTCCTCTACACCTCCGGCTCCACCGGACGGCCCAAGGGCGTCATGATCCCCCACCGCGCCCTGCACAACCTCCTCACCTCCGTCCGCGACGACATCGACACCGGACACGCAGGCGCCTGGCTCGCCTCCACCTCCATCTCCTTCGACATCTCCGGACTCGAACTCTTCCTCCCCCTCACCACCGGCGGCCAGGTCGTGCTGGCCGGCAACGACCAGGCCAAGGACCCCGAAGCCCTCGTCGACCTCATCGACACCCACCAGGTCACCCACATCCAGCTCACCCCCTCCGGCTGGCGGCTCCTGCTCACCGCCGGATTCCACAACGACACCATCACCGCCCTCATCGGCGGCGAAGCCTGCACCCCCGACCTGGCCAACGAACTCCTCGGCCACGTCCACCGCCTCGTCAACGTCTACGGCCCCACCGAAACCACCATCTGGTCCACCTACTGGGAGGTGCCCGAGGAAGCCCACACCATCGCCATCGGCACCCCCCTCGCCAACACCAGCACCCACATCCTGGACAGCAACGGCCGCCCCGTCGCCGACGGCGTTCCCGGTGAACTCCACCTCGGCGGCACCGGACTCGCCCACGGCTACCACGACCGCCCCGACCTCACCGCCGAGCGTTTCGTCCCCAACCCCCACGACCCCGCCGGCACCCGCCTCTACCGCACCGGCGACCTCGCCCGACGCCTCGACGACGGCACCCTCGAATACCTCGGCCGCATCGACAACCAGGTCAAGATCCGCGGCTACCGCATCGAACTCGGCGAAATCGAAACCGCCCTGCGCACCCACCCGTCCGTACGGGAGGCCGTGGTCACCGCGCCCGCCCAGCAACTCGTGGCCTACCTGGTCACCGAAGGCACCCTCGACCCGGCCGCCCTGCGCACACACCTGAGCGCGAGCCTGCCCGACTACATGCTCCCGACCGCCTACGTCACGATCGACCGCATCCCGCTCACCAACAGCGGCAAGGTCGACCACCGCGCCCTGCCCACACCCGACACCAACGCCTACACCACCACCCACCACACCGCACCCCGCACCCCCCTCGAAGAACGCCTCGCCGCCATCTGGTCCGACGTCCTCGGCACCGACCAACTCGGCATCGACGACAGCTTCTTCGACCTCGGCGGCGACTCCATCCGCGCCGTCCGCCTCGTCGGCGCCCTCCGCGCCGCCGGCTACGACGCCTCCGTCCGCGACGTCTTCCAGCACCGCACCATCGCGGCCCTCGGCGCCCAGCTCGGCCACCAGGCCGCCGGCCACTCCCTCATCACCGCCGTCGAACCCTTCACCCTGATCAGCGCCGAAGACCGCGCCCTCCTGCCGGACGACGCCACCGACGCCTACCCCCTCTCCCAGATCCAGACCGGCATGCTCGTCGAGATGCTGGCCGCGAGCGAGGCCGGCGGACACCTCTACCAGAACATCAACTCCTTCCGGATCCCGGACAACCGGCCGTTCTTCCTGCCCGCCCTGCAACAGGCCATCGACGCCGTCGCGGACCGGCACGACGTCCTGCGCACCTCGATGCACCTCGGCGGCTACTCCCAGCCGCTCCAGCTCGTCCACGCCGGCGCCCGCATCGAGGCCGTGCTGTACGACTGGCGCGACCTGGACCCGGCCGAACTCGACCGGGCCAGGCGGGAGTTCGTCGCGGCCGACCGAGCCGCCGGATTCGAGCTGGCCACCGCGCCGATGCTCCGCGTCGCGGTCCACCTGGAGTCGGACGACGCGTGGCGCCTCACCTTCGCGTACCACCACGCCATCGCCGAGGGCTGGACCGTCAACACCCTGGCGATGGAACTCGTCGAGAGCTACCAGGCCATGCGGGACGGGCGCGAACTCCCCGACTACCAGGCCCCGTCGGTGCGGTACGCCGACTACATCGCCGCCGAGCTGGCCTCACTGGCGAACGACGAGGACCGGGCGTTCTGGCAGCGGATCACCTCCGGCCGGGCACCGCTCCAGCTGCCGGACAGCTGGGCCGACGAGACCGACGGCACCACCGCACGCTGCGAACAGCAGGTCCCGTTCACGGACTTGGAGGCGGGGCTGCGCCGGCTGGCGGTCGGGGCGAAGGCGTCGCTGAAGAGCGTGCTGCTCGCCGCCCACCTCAAGGTCCTCGGCTCCCTCACCCCCGAGGACGCCTTCCACACCGGCGTCGTCCACCACGGCCGGCTCGAAGCCCCGGGCGCGGACCGGGTGTTGGGCATGCACCTCAACACCGTGCCCTTCCCGGCGAGCCGTCCGGCCGGCACCTGGCGACAGCTCGTCGAAGAGGTGTACGCCCAGGAAGCCGAGATCTGGGCCCACCGCAGGTACCCGCTGCCCGCCATCCAGCGCGACACCGGCACCACCCAGCGCCTCGTCACCACCATGTTCGACCACCAGAACTTCCACCAGGTCGACACCGACACCGTCGACACCGGCGCCGGTCTCAACGAGGGCGGCAACGAATTCGCCCTCAGCGCCATCGCGGCCAACGGCCGGATCGCCCTTTCCACCACCACAGCGGTGATCGGCTCCACGAACCTGGCCCGGCTGGCGTCGATGTACCGCTCCGTCCTGGAGGCCATGGCCACCGACCCCGAGGGGAGCGCCTCCGCCGCCCACCTGCCCGAGGGTGAGACCGCCCTGCTCGCCGAGTGGAACGCCACGACGGCCTTCCCCACGGACACCACCGTGCACCGCGCCTTCGCGGCCCAGGCCGCCCGTACCCCGGACGCCGTCGCCCTCCAGTACGGCGACCGGACCCTCACCTACGCCGAACTCGACACCCGCGCCAACCAGCTCGCCCACCACCTGCGCACCCTCGGCGCCGGCCCCGAAACCCTCGTCGGCCTCTGCCTGGAGCGCAACCTCGACCTCATCCCCACCCTCCTCGGCATCCTCAAATCCGGCGCCGCCTACCTCCCCCTCGACCCCGTCAACCCCGACGACCGCCTCGGCCACATCATCAGCGACGCCGACGCCACAATCGTCATCACCAACAGCACACTCGCCGAACGAGTCGCCGGCTTCACCGACACCCCGCTCCTGCTGCTGGACGACCCGGCCCTGACCGCCGCACCCGAGCACGAGCCCACAGAGCTGGCCGGACCCGACAACCTGATCTACACCATCTACACCTCCGGCTCCACGGGCAAGCCCAAGGGCGTCACCCTCACCCACACCAACGCCCTGCGCCTGTTCGCCAGCGCCCAGCAGCACTACGGCTTCAACTCGGACGACGTCTGGCCGCTCTTCCACTCCTACGCCTTCGACGTCTCCGTCTGGGAAATGTGGGGCGCACTCCTCCACGGCGGCCGACTCGTCGTGGTCCCCGCCTCCATGACCCGCACGCCCGACGAGTTCCTGGACGTCCTCGTCGCCTCCGGCGCGACCATCCTGTGTCAGACGCCCACGGCGTTCCGCTCCCTGGCGGCACTCGCCGGCGACGGCGACCCCCGCACCGACCGACTCGCCCTGCGCGCCGTGGTCTTCGCCGGCGAGCGGCTGGAGCTGACCGAACTGCGCCCCTGGACGGACCGCTACGGCTTCGACCGGCCGGCCCTGATCAACATGTACGGCATCACCGAGACCACCGTGCACTCCACCTACCACCAGGTCCGGGCCGCCGACCTGGAACGCACCGACCGCAACCCCGTCGGAATCCCGCTCGCGGACACCGCCTTCCACCTGCTGGACGCCCTTGGCCGACCGGTGCCGGTCGGGGTGCCCGGCGAGATCCACGTCGCCGGACCCGCCGTCGCCCGCGGCTACCTCAACCGCCCCGACCTCACCGCCGAACGCTTCCTCCCCAACCCCTACGGCCCCGCCGGCTCCCGCATGTACCGCAGCGGCGACCAGGCCCGACGCCTCACCGACGGCACCCTCGACTTCCTCGGCCGCATCGACAAGCAAGTGAAAATCCGCGGCTACCGCATCGAACTCGGCGAAATCGAGACAGCGCTCCGCGACCACCCCACCGTCCGCGAAGCGGTCGTGACCGCACACACCGAACGGCTCGTGGCCTACGTCGTCAGCGAAGAAGCACTCGACCCCGCCGCCCTGCGCACCCACCTGAGCGCGAGCCTGCCCGACTACATGGTCCCGGCCGCCTACGTCGCGATCGACCACGTCCCACTGACCGTCAACGGCAAGCTCGACACCCGAGCCCTGCCCGCACCCGACGACGACGCCTACTCCACCGCCCGCTACGTCGCGCCGCGCACCCCGCTGGAGGAGCGCCTCGCCGCCATCTGGTCCGAGCTGCTCGGACGCCCGCAGGTCGGCGTCGACGACAACTTCTTCGACCTCGGCGGCGACTCCATCCGCGCCGTGCGGGTGCTCGCCGCGGCCCAGGAGGCGGGCATCCCGCTCACCGTGTGGATGATCCTGCAGGCGAGGAGCCTCGCCGAGCTGGCCCAGCTGGCGGAAGCGGGCGGGGATACCGGCCGGGGCATCGAGGACGGCGTACCGCTGCTCCCGGCGCAGCTGGCGAGGCTGTCGGCGGCCACCACCGGTGCCCAGACGGTGCGGCTGCCGCTCAGCGGCCCGGCCGACGCCGCATTGCTCGACCAGGCCCTGCGGGCCGTGGCCCGGCACCACGAGGCGCTGCGGCTGCGGTACCCGGCCGAGGGTGACGGCGACTTGGCCCGCCCGTACGAGCTCGGGGCCGAGCCGCTGGTGCACGAGCTGGACCTGACCGCGACGGCGGCCGACGAACGCCCGGCCGCGATCGCCCGCGCCCTGGCCGAGGCCGGCGAGTCGTCGGCCCCGGTCCTGGCGACCCTCGTCCGGGTCGAGTCGGCGGGCGAGTTGTGGCTGACCGTCGACGGCCTGGCGCTCGACCGGGCGTCCTGGCCGATCGTGCTCGGCGACCTGAACTCCGCGTACCGGCAGTACGCGGCGGGCCGGCCGGTGCCGCGGCTGGCGCCGGTGGCGACCCCGCTGCACGGCTGGGCCCGGGCCGTCGCCGAACGGGCCGGCTCGGCCGAGGTGCTGGACCAGGCCGGCTTCTGGCTCAACCGTCCGGACGGCGCCGAGCTGCCGGTGGACCGCGCGGGCGGGCCGCAGGCGCCGGGCACCGTCGCCACGGTGACCGCGGCGCTGCCGGCCGGGCCGACCGAGGTGCTGCTGGCCGACCCGAACCCGGAGCACCTGCTGCTCGGCACGCTGGCCCGTACCCTCGCCCGGTGGGCCGGGTCGGACCGGATGGACCTGGACGTCACCGTCGACCCGCGGCACGCCCCGGAGCAGGGTGGCGACCTGTCCCGGACGGTGGGCCGGCTGGCCGACGAGCACCCGGTCTCGCTGCGGCTGCCGAAGGGCGCCGACGCCGCCGCCTCGCTCACCTCGGTCTCGCGGCAGCTGCGCAGTCTCCCGGTGCCTCGCGGCGGCTACGGCATGCTGCGTCACCTGGCGCCCGAGCCGGGCGTGGCGGAGGAGTTGGCCGCCCTGCGGCCGCCGCAGGTGGGCTTCGCCTTCACCCGGCCGGCCGAGCAGGACGCCGACCCGGCGCTGGTGTTCGTCCCGGAGCGGGTCGTGCCCACCGGGCCGGCCGGGGCGGCGGGCGACCACCTGCTGGAGGTCGAGGCGGACGTGTGCGGCGGGCAGCTCTTCCTGCGCTGGACGTACCGCACGGCGCTGCACGACGAGGCGACCGTCCGGCGGCTGCTGGACGAGCAGGTGACGGAGCTGGAGGGGCTGCTGCGCCAGGGCACGGGCAGCACCGCCACCGGCTCGAAGTCCGCCGGTCCGACGTCCGCCGGTTCGAAGTCCACCGGTCCCGACGCCGCCGATGAGATCGAGGCGGTGCTGGCCCGGCACGGGATCCCGGGGGCGAGCCTCGCCTGGATCGAGGACGGACGGACCGTCGCGGTGCGCGCCTTCGGCGTGGTGGACGTGGCGGGCTCCGAACCCGTCACCCCGGAGACGGTGTTCGCCGCCGGGTCGATCAGCAAGCACGTGACGACGGTGGCGGCCCTGCGGCTGGCCTCCGACGGGCTGCTCGACCTGGACCGGGACCTCAACGACTACCTCTCCGAGTGGCGGCTGCCCACCAAGCCCGGCCACCCGGCCACGGCACGGATGCTGCTGTCGAACCTGGGCGGCTTCGCCGACCGTCCGCAGCTGGACGACGGCTACCACCGGCACGACGTGGTGCCGAGCCTGCTCGACGTGCTGCACGGCCGGGCGCCGGCCCGGACGCCCGCGGTGGAGCTCGCGCACCGGCCGGGCACGGAGTTCCGGCAGAACTCGCTCAACTTCGCGGTCCTCCAGCAGGCGATGACCGAGCTGACCGGCGAGTCCTACCAGGAGCTCACCCGCCGGCTGGTGTTCGAGCCGCTGGGCATGACCGGTTCGAGCTTCGACCCGCGGTGGCCCGACGCCGGGGCGCGCGCGTTCGCACGCGGCCACGACGCGGACGGCCGGCAGGTCTCGGACGGCTACTACGTCAATCCCGAGCCGGCCGCGGGCGGCCTGTGGACCACGGCCGCCGACCTGGCCGCACTCGCCACCGAGCTCCGGCGGTGCTACCTGGGCCGCCGGCGCGGACTCGTGGCGACCGAGCTGGTCCGGGAGATGCTCACCCCGCAGTCCGGGCGTGCCTACGGCTGGAGCACCATCCTCGACACCACCGGCGGGGACGTGGAGTTCGGCCACGGCGGCCAGGCGCACGGCTACCAGGCGATGACCTGGATGCGGGTGCACTCCGGGCGCGGCCTGGTGATGCTGAGCAACGCGGCGGCCGGGCGGGAGCTGATCAGGCACCTGATCGCCACCGAGCTGTCCGGGCGGACCAAGCTGGCCGCCGACTGGCAGCGGGCGATCGAGGAGGCCGTGGGCAGGGAGCGGGGTGGCGCCGCGTAGCCGCACCGCCGATGCCGGCCGCAGGGGCGGCCGTGACCGAGCAGTCGGTCGCGGCCGCCACTGCGGGGGGTCCGGGGCGCCCGGGTGTCACGGGCGCCCCGGTGGCCGGGGAGCACCGGTGCCGGGGGAACACCGGTGTCAGGGGACCCCGGCGGCGTGTCCGGGGCGCCCGGGTGTCGGGGCGCCCCGGTGTCCGCGACCGCTTACGCGCGGCGCGGGGTCCGGGCCGTCTGGGACAGCGACACGCAGATGACGGTGGTGGCGGCCCACACCACGACGACGGTCCACGGGCTCCACCACATCAGCACCAGCGAGACGGCGGCGGCCGCCAGCAGCGCGACGGTGACCGGCAGCACCACGTCGAGCCGGTGCCGGGTCAGCCGCTCCTCCAGGACCTCGTCGAGGATCTCGGCGACCCGGTCGTCGATGGTGTCCCCGTAGTGCACGAGGAACTGCTCGATGCTGTCGGCCTTGCCGGTCGGGTGGTCGAAGCCGGCGGCGCTCGGGTGTCGATCGGTCATGTCTCCACAGTGGCGCACCGGGTGGGCCCCGGTCGGCAGCGTGAACCCACCGGCCGTCGGGGGGTAAACCCTACCCCCCGCTCGTGGGCTCTCCTCGCTGCCGGCGCACCGACGCCTTGGGTAGCGTCCCCCTTGTCGGATCGAGGCGCGGACGGTGACCAGGTCGCCGCCCGCACTGCCCACGAGAGCGGGTCTGAAGCAGTTGACCGAGAACATCGCCGGCCGTGTGACCGGCACAGCCCGGACGGACGCCCGACGGCCCCGCGAGGTGGTGCCGGGCAATCCCCTGCGCGCCCTGGCCTCCCCCGTGCTGTGGCGGGCGTCGATCCACCTGGTGTCGGACGGTCTCGTGGCCGCGGCGGGCCTGGCGGTGCTGGTCGCACTGGGCGTCGCCGTGTGCCTGGTGCCGGTCGGCCTGGTGGGCGTGCCGCTCATGGTGGCCGCGGGGTGGGCCCTGTTCCGGCTGGCAGCCGTCGAGCGTGCCCGGTTCGCCGTCACCTGCGGCCTGGAGCTCGACGAACTGCCGTCGCCGGCCTGGTCGTGGCGGCTGTACGCGCCGTTGCTGTCGCTCGTGCGCAACCTCTGCACCTGGCGGCTGGTCGGCTACTTCCTGCTGCTGATGCCGGTGGCGGTGGTGACCGTGGTCGGGGTGGCGCTGGTCTGGGCCGTGCCGCTGACCCTGGTCCTGCTGCCGGCCTACTACCGGCTGCTGCCGGGCGGGCAGGCCGCGTTCGGCACCTTCGTGGTGGGCGACCTGCCCCGGGCGCTGCTGGTCGCGGCGGTGGCGCTGCTGGTCGGCGCGCTGCTCTCCCCACTGGTCGTCAAACTCCTGATGGCGCTGGACATCGCCCTGGCTTCCGCGCTGCTCTCCCGGCCCCGCGGCATGCAACTGCAGCAGCGCGTCGACGATCTGACGAAGAGCAGGGCCAGGGTCGTGGACGCCGCCGAGGCCGAGCGCAAGCGGATCGAGCGGGACCTGCACGACGGCGCCCAGCAACGGCTGGTGGCGATGTCGATCACCCTGGGCCGGGCCAGCTCCCGGCTGAAGAAGTCCGGGGACGTCGAGACCAACAAGCTGGTCGAGGACGTCCGGCGGGAAACCCTCAGCACCATCACCGAGTTGCGCAACCTGGCCCGCGGCCTGCACCCGCCGGTGCTCACCGACCGCGGCCTGGAGGCGGCGCTCTCCGCCGTCGCCGCCCTGGCTCCCGTCCCGGTGCGCCTGGACGTCCAGGTGGAGCCGCGCCCCGCCTCCACCATCGAGGCGGTCGCCTACTTCACCGTGACCGAAGCGCTCACCAATGTGGCCAAACATGCTCAGGCGACCCGGGCTTGGGTAGAGATCCGGCGGGAGGGCGATCATTTGGACGTTAGGGTTGGCGATGACGGACGCGGCGGAGCCGACCTCGCGGCGGGCACGGGTCTGAGCGGTCTCGCGGACCGGGTGTCCGGAGTGGACGGACGGTTCCGGATCAGCAGTCCGGTGGGTGGACCGACCGTGATCGAGGTGGAATTGCCATGCGGGTAGTGCTCGCCGAGGACTCCGCGCTGCTGCGCCAGGGCATCGAACTGCTGCTCAGCGAAGAGGGGATCGACGTGGTCGCCGCGGTCGGCGACGGCGAGCAGCTCCTGCGCGCGGTGGCCGAACACCGGCCGGACGCCTGTGTGACGGACGTACGGATGCCGCCCACCTTCCTGGACGAGGGCCTGCGCGCCGCACTGGCGGTCCGCGCCCGCTGGCCCGAGGTCGGTGTGCTGGTGCTGTCGAACTACGTCGAGGAGCGCTACGCCGTCGACCTGGTCAACACCAATGACCACGGCGTCGGTTACCTGCTCAAGGACCGGGTGTCCGACGCCGAGGAGTTCGTGGACGCGCTGTGCCGGGTCGCCGCGGGCGAGACGGTCCTCGACCCGGAGGTGGTCAAGCAGCTGCTCGCCCGCAGCCGGCAGCGGGACCCGCTGGCCACCCTGACCCCGCGCGAACGGGAGGTCCTCACGGCCATGGCGGAGGGCCGTTCGAACGCCGGGATCGCGGCCGATCTGGTGATCGGCACGGCGGCGGTGGAGAAGTACATCCGCAGCATCTTCACGAAGTTCGACCTGCAGCAGGAGGCGGGGGACCACCGCCGCGTACTCGCCGTTCTACGTTACCTAGGAGCTTGAGATCAGTACCACACCGAAGAAGCGCCGCGGATTCCTCCTCGTCGGGCTGGCCGTCCTGGCCGCGGTCGTCGCCCTGGCCGGCTGGGGCGTGCTGAAGTTACTCCCGGCGCACCATCCGTACAGCGGGACCTGGCAGCAGAGCGCGGCCGGCGCCGGCCGGCTGACGGTCCAGGCCGACGGCCTCGGCGTCACGCTGAACCAGGAGGACACCTCGCAGGTCACGGTGGTCATGAACGGCACCTACACGGACCACGTCCCGCAGGTCTCCGTCACGCGGTCCGGGCAGGACGTCGCGGTCACCGCCGGGTGCTCCGGCGACTGCTCGGAGCAGCTGCACATCACGGTGCCGGCCGGCCTGGCCGCGCAGGTGAGCACCGGGGACGCCGGGATCGTCGCGAAGGGCCTCACCGGCCGGCTGGAGCTGACCACCGGGCAGGCCGGGATCGACGTGAGCCAGTCCTCCGGCCCGCTGACCCTGCGGAGCACGACCGGCGGGGTGACCGTCACCGACAGCAGTTCCCCGAACGTCGACGTGACCACCACGGACGGCGGGGTCACCGCCTCCTTCACGGCGGCGCCGGCCTCGGTGAAGGTCGCCACGGGCGAAGGCGGCGTCGACCTCAGGGTGCCGCACGAGGCCACCTACCACGTCGAGGCGCAGAGCTCCGAGTCGACACCGAGCGTCTCGCTGCCGAACACCGCCCAGAACGCGCCGAACAACCTGGTGGTGACGACCAAGTCCGGCGGCATCACGGTCCGCTGAGCACGGGCGGCCCGAAACGGATGCGGCGCCCCCGGGAGGTCCCGGAGGCGCCGCATGCGGAGGGTGGGGCCTCAGCCGCCGGCCTGCGAAGGGTCGACGACGATCTTGGCGTGCCGGTCCGGCTCGCCGAGCTCGGCGATCGCCGCGGTCAGTCCGTCCAGGCCGGTGACGCCGGTGATGACGGCCCCGGCGTCGATCCGGCCCTCGGCGATGTCCCGCAAGGTCTGGCGGTACTCGCCCGGGCTGCCGCCGAACGACCCCCGGACGTCCAGTTCCTTGCCGGCCACCACCCCGGGGTCGAACGCGTCGGGGCGCAGGCAGACGCCGACCAGCACGATCCGCGCGCCGGCCGGTGCGCCGTCGACGACGCGGGCGAGCATGCCGGGGGTGCCGACGCACTCGAAGAGCACGGCGTCGGTGACCGGCACACCGCGGTACTCCGCGGCCATCCGGTCCAGCATCCCGGGGATCACCCCGAGCGAGGACCAGCGGTCGTAGGGCGACTCGACGGCCGGGTCGATCAGGATGTCGGCGCCCAGCCGCCCGGCCAGCGCGCGCCGCTTGGGCGAGAAGTCGACCGCGACGACCGGGCCGTGGCCCCGCGCCTTGAGCACCGCGACGACGCCCAGCCCGATCGGGCCGAGGCCGAGCACCACGGCGACCGACCCCGGAGCGGGATCGCCCCGCCGCACCGCCCGGGCGGCGACCGAGAACGGCTCGGTGAGCGCGGCCGCCTTCGGGTCCAGGCCGTTCGGCACCGGCAGGGTGAAGGCCTCGTTGAGGATCATGTACTCGCCGAAGCCCCCCGGGAACGCCGGGGTGTAGCCGACGATCCCGCCGCCCTGGGGGCCGAAGGCGATCGGCGGACCGCAGACGGTGGTCCCGACCGGCAGGGCCCGTACGGTGTCCGGGCCGTAGCCGACGATCTCGCCGGCGAACTCGTGACCGAGCACGAGCCCGTTGCGGATGTCGTGCGGGGTGCCGCCGGTGCGGCGCATGATGTCGGTGAACGCCTCGGGGTCGCCGAGGGCGTGCAGGTCGGAACCACAGATCCCGCAGGCCAGTGTGCGTACCAGCACCTGCCCGGACTGTGGCACCGGATCGGGGATCTCCTCGACGACGAGCGTCCCCGCTCGTGTGATGGCGGCACGCACGGCCCGCTCCTCCTCTCTGCGGTGTCCCGCGGTCAGGCGGCCTCGGCCGTCTTCTCCATCAGCAGGCCGACGAGGGCGTCGATGGTGGGGTAGTCCCAGGCCAGGGTCGGCTCGACCTCGATGCCGAGCTCGTCCTCCACGTCGCCGCACAGGGCGAGGGCGTAGACGGACTCCAGGCCGTACTCGACCAGCTTGACGTTCGGCTCGATCTGCTCGGCCGGGATCTCCAGGTAGTAGGCGACCCGGTCGGTCAGCCACCGGGTGAGCTGCTGGGTGTCCGAGGCCGGGTGCATGGAGGTGGTCATGAGGGGTTTCCTTCCGAAAGGGTGTCAACGGGTGGATCACGGAGGTCGGGTGGATCACGGAGACCGACGGGTGGTTCACGGAGGCCGGGCTCGGTCCGCTCAGTCCAGCGAGGCGGCGAACTCGGCCAGTGCGGCGGTGACTTCGGCCGGCCGTTCCTGCTGGGTCCAGTGCCCGCAGCCGGGCAGGATCACCGCCTTGCGCAACTGCGGTGCCCACTGGCGCAGTTCGGCGTCCAGCCGGGCGGGTTCGGTGCCCTGGACGACGAAGTCGCGGTCGCCGGCCAGGTAGAGGGCGGGCACCCGGATCCGGGCCCGGTTCAGCGGCGCGGTGAGGTCCCAGTTGCGGTGCAGGTTCCGGTACCAGTTGAGGCCGCCGGTGAAGCCGGTCCCGGCCAGTGCCTCGGCATAGACCTCGACGTCCCGTTCGGTCAGCCACCCGGGCAGCCGCTCCGGTTCCGGGCAGCGGTCGAGGAAGCCGCCGTCCGCCGGGAGCACCGGGTCGAAGGGCGGGGCCTCGCCGGAGGTCGCGGTCAGCAGCCGGCGCACCGAGGCGGCGGGGTCGCGGGCGAGCTCCGCGTCGACCGGCCCGGGCTGCTGGAAGCGCAGCATGTAGAAGTCCTCGCCCATCGCCCGGCGCATCGCGGGCAGCGGCGGCAGCCCGGCCCGCGGCCGGTACGGGATGCTCATCCCGGCCACGCCGCGGACCAGGTCCGGGCGCAGCAGTGCGGTGTGCCAGGCGACCTGGGAGCCCCAGTCGTGGCCGGCCACCACCGCGCGGTCGGCGCCCAGCGCGCCGATCAGCGCCACGATGTCGCCGACCAGGTGGTGGATGGTGTACTGGTCGGCCTCGGCCGGTCCCGGGCTGCCGCCGTAGCCGCGCATGTCGGGTGCCACCGCGTGGAAGCCGGCCTCGGCGAGGCCCGTCAGCTGGTGCCGCCAGGAGTACCAGAGCTCGGGGAAGCCGTGGACCAGGACCACCAGGGGCCCTTCGCCGGCCTCGGCGACGTGCGTCGGCCGGCCGGCCACCCGCAGCGTGCGGTGCCTGATCTCAGCCACGGCGGCGGCTCCTTCCGGCCGATGCCGGGACGCCCTGGCCGTAGGCGAGCAGCTGGGAGAACTCCTTGCCGCCGTACAGGGCGAGCCGGGCGATGGCAGAGTCGGGCTCGGCGAGCGCCGCGTCGATGGCGCGGGTGAAGTAGCCGGCGAACCGCTCGATGGTGCTCGGGTCGAACAGGTCGACGTCGTAGCGGAAGTCGACGGCCAGCGTGTCGGCGCTCTGGCGCACGTTGACCGCGAGGTCCAGCTGTCCTTCGGCCTGCGGGAGTTCGAAGGGGGCGAGGTGGAGCCCGGCGACCTCGGCGGTGGCGCCGTCCGCCGGGTCCAGCAGCAGCCGCAGCAGCGGGTCGCCGCTCGGGGCGCCGATCAGGTTGAGGGTGATCCGGCAGAGCGAGGAGCCGCCGCCGGTGCGCGGGCGGTTCACCGTGCGGGTGAGCAGTTCGAACGGGTAACCGAGGCTGCCGAGGCCGGACTTGACCTGCCGGTCGGCGGCGGCGACGGCCTCCCGGAAGGTGGCGCCCGGGGCGAGGTCGGCCCGGAACACCAGGGTGTTGATGTAGTTGCCGACCACCTCGCGGCTGTCCGGGCTGATCCGGGTGGTGGTCGGGCAGCCGATCAGGAACCGGTTCTGCCGGGTGTAGCGGTGCAGGAGGCCTTGGAGGACGCCCAGCAGCACGGCGAACAGCGTGACTTCGCTCGACCGGGCGAGGTCGCGCAGGCCGCGCACCCGGTCGCCGGACAGGTCCAGGTGGTAGCTGCTGCCGACGCCGCTCGAACCGGCGGGCCGCGGACGGTCGGTGGGGATCTCGGCCGGCTCCGCCCCGTCGCAGACCCGGTGCCAGTACTGCTCCATCCGGGCGCCGCGGGGCGACTGGAGCAGGGTTTGCTCGCGGACGACGTAGTCGTCGTAGCTGCCGCTCGGCGGGGCGGTCACGGCGCTCTCGCCGGACGTGATCCGCCGGTAGCCGTCCAGCACGTCGCGCAGGATCAGCCAGTTGGAGGTCGCGTCGGTGGCGATGTGGTGGCCGGCCATCAGCAGGACCGCGTCCGCGGCGGCGCGGCGCAGCAGGACGAACCGGAAGGCGCCCTGCCACTCCAGTGCGAACGGCTCGATCAGCGCCGCGCGGACGGCCGCCCGTAGCTCCTGGTCGGTGCGTCCGGGCAGTTCGCGCAGTTCCAGGCCGACCGGGGGGTGGGCGGCCACGATCCGTACGGCCTGCCCGTCCTGTTCGCGGAAGAGCGAGCGCAGCATGTCGTGCCGGTCGGCGGCGGCGGTGACGGCGGCCCGCAGCGCGGGCAGGTCGACGGCGGAGCGGACGGTGAGCGCGACCCCGGTGTGGTAGACCGCGCTGTCCGGTGCCAGCCGGTGGAGGAACCACAGCGCTCGCTGCGCGTGGGAGAGTTGGTGCGGGTTCTGCATGATCGCCTCTCGGGCTGATGGTCAGCGGCCGGCGAACGCCGGTTTCTGCCTGGCTAGTTGGGCCTGCATGCCGGCCCGCTGGTCCGCGGTGCCGAACAGGCCGGAGAAGTGGCGCCGTTCCAGGTCGAGGCCGAGCGGCAGGGGGAGTTCGAAGCCTTCGTCGATCGCCTGTTTGGCGGCCGCCAGCGCGGCCGTCGGACCGAGTGCGAAGTCCTCGGCGAGGCGGCGCGCGGCGTCGGGCACCTCGGCGTCCGGGACCACCTCGTCGACCAGCCCGATCTCCAGGGCCTCGGCGGCGGTCAGCTGCCGTCCGGTGAAGATCAGCTTCTTGGCGGGCCCGGGGCCCACCAGCCTGGGCAGCCGCTGGGTGCCGCCGGTGCCGGGGATGATGCCCAGGCTGACCTCCGGCAGGCCGAGCCGGGCCCCGGCGCCGGCCACCCGGTAGTCGGCGCAGAGCGCGAGCTCCAGGCCGCCGCCCAGGGCAAAGCCGGCGATGGCGGCGACGACCGGCTTGCGGATCGCGGCGATCGCGGTGAAGCCGGCGTGCAGCCGGACGGTGTAGGCGTCGGCCTCGGCGGGCGAGCAGTCGACCATGGCCCGGACGTCGGCGCCGGAGCCGAACACCCGTCGTCCGCCGGTCAGGATCACCGCGCGGATGCTCTCGTCGCCGCTCACCCGGTCGGCCGCGGCGCACAGTTCCAGGGGCAGCAGCGGGTCGACGGCGCTGATGGTCGGGCGCAGCAGCCGGAGCGTCGCCACCGGCCCGTCCTGCTCGACCCGCAGGTACCGGCCGGCGGCCTGCTCGGCCGCCTCGCCGGGACCGGGCTGCCGGGGAACGGCCACCCGGGGAACGGCTGTCCGGGGAACGGCTATCCGGGGAACGGCTGTCTGCGGAACTGCTGTCTGGGGAACGGTCTGCTCAGGCAAGGCGGCGTCCGATCAGGTCGAAGGCGATGCACTCCTCGTAGCGCCGCACCAGTTCGGTGACGACGGGCCGCTCGGCGTCCCGGGTGCCGGCCACCGGCGGGCAGCCCAGCCGGGCGGCGAGCCGGGCGAGCGCGGCCACCAGCCAGTCGGGCCGGTGCAGGAAGTCGCTCGGGTTGTCGGGGTTGGACTGCCAGATCCCCAGGCAGGCGGCGGCGGCCAGCAGCACGGCGTACCGGTGGGCGAGTTCGAAGCTCGTCGGGCCGGCCAGCGGGGTCCGGTCGCGCGGCGCCAGCCCGTCCACCGCGCGTTTCAGCGCGGCGAGCTCGTCGCGGAGCTGACGGCAGAGCGGGCCGAGCACCGGCTCGCCGTGGAACCGCTCGGCGGCGGCCGGCAGGGTGGCCAGCAGCGGGTCGGTCCGACCGGCTGTGGTGGTCAGCAGGTCGAAGTCCAGCTCGGGCAGCGGACCGGCCAGGTGGAACAGTTCGGCCGGGGCCGGCTGGTCGCGCAGCCAGCCGTTGCGGGCCAGCCGCGGCAGCTGCGGGATGATCGTCGCCTGGCAGACGGTGCCGCCGGCGTGCACCAGCGAGGCGACCGGGAGGTCCCGGGCGTGCTTCTGGAAGATCGCGTGCGGCCCCTCGCGCAGGAAGGACCGGGCGCCCAGCACCACGCCCAGCGCGTCGACGGCCCCCCGGAACAGCTCCGGCACCAGGTACTTGACGGCCGCGGCGTAGCAGCTGGTCTGGCCGGGCAGCAGGTGCAGCGCGCGGCACACGGTGGTGGCGAACGCGTCGCCGATCAGCAGGTCCAGGAACGCGCCGGCCAGCACCGAGCGGGCGTGCGGCAGGTCGGCCACCGTGCGGCGGTAGAGCCGCCGCCCGAGGGCGAAGTCGGTGACCGTGCGCAACTGCTGGTCCACCAGGCCGACGGCCGCCATGGGCAGCACCGCCCGGGTGACCTGGAAGGCCCGCAGGACGGTCTCCAGGGCTCCGCCGAGCTCGCCCGCCAGCGCCGTGAGCGGCAGCGGGCAGTCGCGGAACTCCAGGCCGCCGAGGTACATCGCCCGGACCCCGGAGGTCCGGTACCGCGGCAGGAAGGCCAGCCGGTCGCGGGGCGCGGCGGCCATGTCGAGCAGCACCATCGAATGGCTGCGGCTGCCCGGTTCGTCGCTGGTGCGGGCCAGCACGGTGACCGCCTCGGCGCGCGCCAGGTTGTTGATGATCTCCTTGCGGCCGTTCAGCACCAGGTCGGTGCCGCGCAGTTCGGCCCGGAAGCCGGTGCGCCCGACGTCGTTGCCGGTCGCCGTGTCGGTGTAGGCGGCGGCGATCCGGCCGCCCCGCACCAGGACGTCGGCCAGCCAGCGCTGCTGGTCGGCGCTGCCGTCGGACCAGACGTTGACCGAGCCGACCAGGTTGCTCGCGCCGTGCCCGAGGGCGAGTGCGGCGTCGCGCCGGAACAGCGGGCGCAGCACCCGGCCCAGCCGGTCGGCCTCCCGGAGCCGGCCGCCGAGCCGGTGCGGGACGAACTCGGCGCCGAGCCCGTAGCCGTCCAGCACCCGTTCGCCGGCGGACAGCAGGTCGCCGCGCTCGTCGGCGGCCAGGAAGGCGGCGAAGCCGAGCGGGTTGTCCTCGTAGTCCGGGTCGCCGAACAGGGCCTCCAGCGGCATCGGGGCGCCGAGGTCCGCATACAGCGGCGGGACGGTCGTGGCGGTGGTCATTCGCTGTCCTTCACCAGGCGGTAGTCCAGCAGGGAGGGGAGGGTCCCGGTGGCCTGCTGCTCCTCCAGGAAGGGCATCAGGCGTTCCAGGACGTCGTCGTCCGGGTCCGGGCGGCCGGGACCGCCGAGCCGCTCCAGCACCCGGGCCAGGACGGCCTCCAGCCAGAGGCCGCCGGTCCACGCGTTGCGGCCGTCGTCCAGGGCCTCCCGGTTGCGCAGCCAGAGCTGGACCGCGGCCGCGGCGGCGTAGCAGCGGGAGTAGCGCTCGGCCAGGGCGAAGGCGGCGGCGGGCGCCGCGACCGGGGTGGGCCGGTAGTCGTCCAGTTCGACGCCGAGCCCGTCGGCCGCCGCCACGACCGCCCAGGCGCGCCGGGCCAGCGAGACCGGGACTTCGCCGCGGACCGCCAGTTGGGCGAGCTCGGGCACCCCGGCGGGCCGCGACTGCAGCACGCAGGAGCCGGTGCGCGGCATCAGGCTCAGCCGGTCGCGGTCG
>NZ_JBFBDY010000057.1:0-23929 GCF_040683475.1 Kitasatospora sp. NPDC093558
GACCTGCTGATCCGCCGCGACGCGACGGGCCGCCCGCTGCCGCCCGCCCCCGGTCGGCGCACTGTCAGTCGATGTCGGTGCCCGGGCCGATGACCTTGATCCGGTCCTGCGCCGGGGCCTTCAGCGGCGCGGCCGCCGAGCTGTGGGCGCCCAGGTAGGCCACGAAGACGTCCAGGTCGGAGACGCCGACGAGCTTGTCGGTCCCGGCCGCCAGGGCCGGGAAGCCGTCGCCGCCCGCGGCCAGGAACTCGTTCGCCGCGACCCGGTACTTGGCGGCCGGGTCGATCGGCGCGCCGTTCAGGCGCACGGAGTCGACGACGACCCGGTCGGCCCCGGTCTTGCGCATGTCCAGGGTGTAGCTCAGGCTCCTGGACACCTGAAGGATCTTCGGCGCGGCGGTGTTGCCCCCGCTTACCTGCTGCTGGAGCAGCTGCACCAGCTGGGCGCCGGTCAGCGTCTTGACCTGCATCATGTTGGTGAACGGCTGGACGGTGAACGCCTTGCCGTACGTCACCACGCCGTCGCCCTCGCCGCCGGCGGCCTTGTAGACCAGGTCGGACCGGATGCCGCCGGGGTTCATGAACGCCACCTGCGCCCCGCCCTTGTCGGCCGGCGCGAGGCCCTCCAGCTGCGCGTCCGCGATCAGGTCGCCGAGCGGCTTCTCCAGGTCGCTGCTGCCGCGGCCGTTGATGTCCGAGGCGATGTAGCCGACCGGACGGCCCGCGATCGGCGCGGCCAGCTTGGAGTAGCGGGCGATCAGCTCGCTCATGTCCTCGGCCTTGGGCAGCGTCCGGCGCACGACGTGGTTCTCGGCCTTGACCGACGGGCGCACGATGGTGCCGCTGGTCCTGTCGAGCTTCAGGTCGATCTCGGTGAAGAGCCGGCCGAAGGAGGCGGCGCTGGTCACCGAGCGCGGCACGCCGGCCGGGTCCGGGATCATGCACGCGTACGCGTTGTGGGTGTGGCCGGTGACTATGGCGCCGACCGCGGGGTCGATGTTCCGCGCGATGTCGACGATCGGGCCGGAGACGCCCTGGCCGGCCGCGCCGCAGTCGTAGTTGTAGACGTTGCTGGCCGGGTAGCCGCCCTCGTGGATCAGCGCGACGATCGAGTTGACGCCCTGGGCCTTGAGCTCGGCGGCGTACTTGTTGATCGTGGTGACCTCGTTGCCGAACTTCAGGCCCTTGACGCCCGCCGCCGTCACGATGTTCGGCGTGCCCTCCAGCGTGACGCCGATGAAGCCGATCTTCACGCCCTGCGACTTCGTCACCCAGTACGGCGGCAGCAGCGGCTCGCCGGTGTTCTCGTCGGTGACGTTGGCCGACAGGTAGTTGAAGTTGGCGCCGCTGAACTTGCGGCCCTTCTCGTAGCAGCCGTCCACCGGGTGGCAGCCGCCGTTCTGCAGCCGCAGCAGCTCCTCGGCGCCGTGGTCGAACTCGTGGTTGCCGACCGACGTGACGTCCAGGCCGAGCTTGTCCATCGCCTCGATGGTCGGCTCGTCGTGGAACAGCGCCGAGGTGAGCGGGCTGGCCCCGACGATGTCGCCGGCCGCGACGGTGATCGAGTCGTCCGCCGCCTCGCGCGCCTGGCGCAGCGCCGTGGCCAGGTACTCGACGCCGCCGGCCGGGGTGCCGACCTGCTGGCCGGTGGCCGGGTCGATCTCCCGGACGGTGCCGGCCGAACCCGCCGGGGGCTCCAGGTTGCCGTGGAAGTCGTTGATCGCCAGCAGCTGGAGGTTGACGGTCTTGTGACGCCGGGAGTTGGCGTCGGCGGCCTGGGCGGCCGACGGAACGGCCACCGAGCCGAACAGTCCGGCGGCGGCGACCACGGCGAGCGCCGCGCGTCGTGATCTGACGGTGAGCATGAGGAGGTCCCCTGCGCCTAGGAGCGCCCGGCCGCGGAACCGGCGCAGGCGCGCGTGGATGTGGGTGTGCGCACGAGCAGCCTAGGGTCAACGCGCGTAGCTGTCAGGTTGTCTGACGTAACGACCGGATTACTCGTCGACCAACCACCGTGAACGAATCGGCGCCGCCCCCCACCACGGGAGCCCCGCTCACACCCCGGGTTCGGCCGCCAACTGCCGCTCGGCGCGCTCGCGTTCGGCCACCGCGTCCTCCGTCATGGCGCGGTCCGTGTAGACCAGCGGCCGCTCGGTCTCAGTGATGATGTGCTTCACCACCTGGACGTTCCCATTGACGTCCCAGACCGCGATGCCCGGCGACAGCGTCGGGATGATCTCCACCGCCCAGCGCGGCAGCCCCAGCACCCGGCCGGTGGCCCGCGCCTCCTCGGCCTTCTGCATGTAGATCGTCCGGGTGGAGGCCATCTTCAGGATCGCCGAGGCCTCCTTGGCCGCCGCCCCGTCCACCACGTCCGACAGGTGGTGCACCACCGCGACGAAGGACAGGCCGAGCCGGCGGCCGAACTTCAGCAGGCGCTGGAACAGCTGCGCCACGAAGGGGCTGTTGATGATGTGCCAGGCCTCCTCGACCAGGAAGATGCGCTTCTTCCGGTCCGGCCTGATCCAGGTGTGCTCCAGCCACACGCCGACGATCGCCATCAGGATCGGCATCGCGATCGAGTTGCGGTCGATGTGCGAGAGGTCGAAGACGATCAGCGGCGCGTCCAGGTCGATGCCCTCGGTCGTCGAGCCGTCGAACATGCCGCGCAGGTCACCGTCGACCAGCCGGTCCAGCACCAGCGCCACGTCCAGGCCCCAGCGCTGCACCTCGTCCACCGCGACGCCCAGCGACTCCACCGACGACAGATCGGGGTTGCGCAGCGTGTCGATGATGTCGTCCAGGACCGGCTGGCGGTCCTTCACCGACGCCACCACATGCGCGTGCGCGGCCTTCAGCGCGAAGCCCGCCCGCTCCTCCAGACCGCGGCCCATCGCGACCTCGACGATGGTGCGCAGCAGCGACAGCTGACCGGTCTGGGTGATCGCCGGATCCAGCGGATTGAGCTTTACCCCGCCGTCCCTGGCCGCCATCGGGTCCAGCCGGATCGACTTTATGCCCAGGGCGTTGGCGATCAGGTTCCACTCGCCGACGCCGTCCTCGCCCTGCGCGTCCAGCACCACGACCTGCCGGTCACGGAACCTCAGCTGCCGCAGGACGTACGTCTTCTCCAGCGCCGACTTGCCGTTGCCGGACTCCCCCAGCACCAGCCAGTGCGGCGCCGGCAGCTGCTGCCCGTACAGCTGGAAGGGGTCGTAGACGTACCCCTTGCCGCTGTACACCTCGCGCCCGATGATCACGCCCGAATCGCCCAGCCCCGGCGCCGCGGTGGGCAGGTAGACCGCCTGTGCCTGACCGGTCGACGTGCGCACGGGCAGCCGGGTGGTCTCCACCTTGCCGAACATCAGGCTGGTGAACGCGTCGGTGAGGTTGCCGAGCGCCATGGGCGGCCTCCTGGTCTGGATCGGGGAACGTGCGGCCGGACGTCAGCGGCGGATGCCGGTGGCGAACGGCAGCGTGTTGACGAAGGCCCGGTGGTGCTCGCGGTCGCACCACTCCAGCTTGAGGTAGCTCTTGCCGGCCGAGGCGCGGATGGTCCGCTTGTCGCGGGCCAGCGCCTCGGGGCTGCGCGAGGACACCGTGATGTACCCGACCAGGTTGACCCCGGCCGCGCCGGAGGCCAGGTCGTCACCGCGCTGGTCCACCCGGCCGGTGTGGGCCAGGTCGCGCGGGTCGACCGTGCGGTTCATCTTGGCCGCGCGGCTCGCCTCCGCATCGTCGTTGGTCTTCTCCGTCAGCATCCGCTCGATCGCGACGTCCGTCGGCTCCAGGTCCATCGTCACGGCGACCGTCCGGATCACGTCCGGGGTGTGCACCAGCAGCGGCGCGAGGAAGTTGACGCCCACCGGGGTGAGCGGCCACTCCTTGACCCACGCGGTGGCGTGGCACCACGGCTCCCGGGTCGTCGACTCGCGGGTCTTCGCCTGCAGGTACTGCGGGTGCGTCGCGTCCAGCTCGGCCGGCCACGCGTTGCGCCGGGACATCGCCTGGATGTGGTCGATCGGGTGGTCCGGGTCGTACATCGAGTGCAGCAGCGAGGACAGCCGGGCCTGGCCCAACGGCTGGCGCACCCTGATGTCCGCCTCCGCGAGCCGGGCGCAGATGTCGGTCAGCTCGCGCGCCATCACGGCCGCCAGCCCCTCGTCGTCCCGGGCCCGCCCGCCGGTCGCCGTCCGGCCCATCGCGTGCGCCTCGGCCGCCAGGTCGCGGGTGTAGTGCATGCAGGCCACCAGGTAGGCGCGGTGCTGCTCCGAGGAGGTCGACACCATCGACTGCAGCTGGTCGTACGACTCCTGCAGCCAGCGCGGCGCATCGCGGTCACCGCGCCGCTCGACGTCCTTGGCGTGCGCGTCCGGGTCGGCCGGCAGCGTCCGGGCCAGGATCTGCAGCCGCGTCACGAAGCCGTCCCCGTTGGCGACGTGCTTCAGCAGCGTACCGAACCGGTCGACCAGCGCCTCCTGGTCCTCCGAGTCGCGCAGGCCCACGCCCGGGCCCTCGATCTCGATCGCGGCCGTCACCGTGCGCCGCTCCAGGTGCATCAGCACCCCGACCTCGTCCGGCCCGAACGGCGCCGTCAGCCAGCGCAGCCGCCCCACCCCCGGCGGCGGACCGACCTCCACCTCCCGGCCGTCCAGCCGGGTGCCGGCGTCCATCACGTCCGACCGCCACACCGCGCGGCCACTGCGGATCGTCCGCCGGTAGGTGCGGTTGATCTCCACCCACTTGTAGAACGTCCGCTTGCGGTACGGCACGTAGACCGCCGCGATGGCCAGCGCGGGCAGGCCGACCAGGCCCCCGATGCGCAGCGGAAGCACCGGCATCATCAGGCCCCAGAGCATCCCGAGGAACGCCCCGAAGATGATCAGCAGGATCTCGCCGGTCTCCCGGTTGCGGCCGATCGGCGCGTTCGGGCGGGCCTTGCCGATCAGGTAGGTGCGGCGCTGGTGCACGTACGGCTGGGCGTACTGGGCACCGTACTGGCCGAGCGGTTCGCTGCTCACTTACCCGTCACCCTCCCTTCGCTGGATTGCTGTCGCGGATCGGAACCTGGGCCTGCGGCGGCCCGGCCTGCGGCGGCGGAGCCGGCGTGCGGCCCGCGTGCGCGGCGATGCCCGGGGCCACCGAACCGCCGCCCGCGCCCCCGCCACCCGAGCCGACACCCTGCGGGCCGCGGTCGCCGTGGGTGGTGATGCCCTGCTTCATCAGGTTCGCGGTGCCGTTGATCATCGCCGAACCGGCCGACACCGCGCTGGCCCGGGCGTGCCGCATGCTCATGATCTCGTCGCCGAAGCCCGGCACGAAGCGGTACACGGCGGCGCTCGCGAAGATCGACAGGAACAGGATCGCCAGCCCGGACAGCACCCGGGCGAAGTCGTCGTTCGCCCCCGCGCCGGTCGCCACCGCACCCGCCAGGCCCAGGATGATCACGATGATCGGCTTCGCCAGGTCCACCGCCACCATCACCCCCGCCCACCGGCGCACGTGCTTCCACAGCTGCTTGTCCACCAGCCCCGCGTACACCGCCGTCCCCAGCAGCGCGCCCACGTACAGCATCGCCGCCCGGATCAGCAGCTCGATCCAGAGCACCGCCGCCGCGAGCACCGCCACCAGCGACACGATGATCAGGATCAGCGGCCCGCCACCCATGTCCCCCTTCTCCAGGGTGTCGGCGAACCCGCCCAGGTACGTCCCGGTGTCCGACTTCGTCCCGACCGCGATCGCCTTCGTCAACCCGTCCGTGGCGCTCACCACGGTGTACAGGATCAACGGCGTGAACGCGGACGCCACGACTGTCAGCCACAGGAACCCGATCGCCTCCGAGATCGCCGTCGTCAACGGCGCCCCGCGCACCGCCCGCTTCGTCACCGCGAGCAGCCACAGCACCAGCGTGATGATCGTCGACGCCGCGAACACCACCGCGTACTGCTGCAGGAACGACGCATTGGTGAAGTCCACCTGCGTCGTCCCGTCGATCGCCCCCGACAACTTCCGCACAACCCACGCTGCCGCCTGCGCACACCCCTTGGCCAACGACCCGAGCGGATCGGTGGCGGTGCCCACGGCGCCGCTGCCCGGAACGGATCCTCCGGGTTTCGATGCACAGTAGACATCACTACCCGGCAGCGGCAGGACGTCACAGTTGTTGGTCGGCGACGCACTCGGACTCGGATCAGCCACCGCCCTGGAAGCCATGCCGATCACGGTGGCCTGGACCACGCCGAGTATCACGGCCGCACTACCGACGCTGGGCAACCGCCATCGCCTCGCACCATCAACGCGCATAGCGGAAACCTCCGAACTGCTCGACGGCGCCGGAGATCTCCTCGGCGGTGGCTGCCTGCTGGTCAGCCGGCATGGGAGCCGGGCCAGCTTTACGGGAGTACTCACTGACCTTCCAGTCCCCGGCCGTCCAGCGGAGTGAGAACGTGAGGGTGAACCAGTTGGCGGTCACGGGCTGGACGGAGCGTTCGCCGGCAAGGCCGGTAAGGCCCGAGCACCAGACCTCGATCTTCGCCTCCGCGTCGCTGTAGCCCGTCTGCTTGGTGCCCACCGGGACGGTGCGGCTCACGAAGGTGAGGCCCTTCGGGGCGTGGCCCTGGGCGTCGAGGCCGTAGCGGGCGGCGGTGTCGCCGCCGAAGCCCTGGTCCAGGCGGGACTGGAGGGTGGGGAGGGCGGCCGGGTCGGCGATGGTGGTGACGATGGTGTGGCGGGTGTCGGTGCGGAACATGTCCGCGCCGCCCATGGCGACCGCGTAGTTGGCGGCGGCGGACTGGGCGCCCTGGTCGGTGTGCGGGTAGCCGCTGGGGATGCCGTTGGTGGTGGTGCCGGCGGGCTGGTCGCCGCTGGGGGCGGGGCCGGCGCCGGGTGGCGCGGCGGGGGTGGCGTGGTCGGAGGAGCGGGCGTTGCCGCCGGGGTCCGGCTTGCCGTGGTTGGCGATGGAGATCGCGACGACGAGCAGCGTGACGACGACGAGGACGGTCAGCAGGGTGCGGAGCGGTCGCGGCTGACGTCCGTTCAGCTGGGAGGAGGGCTGTTCGCCGACCGGTAGCCGCGTACGGGTGTGCGGCTGGTCGTCGGACAACGGCACGGCGGCCCTCCTGGTGCGGGGAGCCGGGCGGCTCCGGGGGCCCTCCGGCCCTGGGCGGACGCGGACGGAGGGTGGGAACGGGGGTGGACTCGTGGCGGGCGGACTCCGGGCGGTCCGGACGGGGATCCGGCCTCGGGCCGGCGGCAGCGGGGCTGCTGCTGTCCGATCGTCAGATCGCCATGCCGTAGACAATGGTGAACAGAGTGCCGAGTGATCCAATGATGAACACGCCGGTCAGCCCGGCGATGATCAGTCCCTTGCCCTGTTCGGCGCCGAAGCTGTCCCGCATGGCGGTCGCACCGATCCGCTGCTTGGCGGCGCCCCAGACGGCGATGCCGAGGCAGACGAGGATGGCGACGGCCATGATGACCTCGACCATCACCCGGGCCTCCGACCCGAGACTCGCGAACGGGCCCCAGTCCGGGGCGATCCCGCCGATGATGGTGTCGATATTCGGCTTCTTTGGTGGGTCCTCGGCCGCCAGGTGGCCGATCGCGATGCTCTGCACGCTGCTCAGGTTCATTTCCATCTCACCGCCCGATCAGGCAAATTCAAGGGCCCTGACCCCGCCCGCGCGAAGGGTCGGTGCCTATTCTTGGCCAGATCTGATGTCGACTTGGCTACTTCTCGCGGATTGGTCGTGAGGCATCGGACACGTACGCGAGGATGTCCACCGTACGAAGGATAGCGCTCACTCTTTGTATCTCTGATGATTGCGGTGAGCAACGCCTTCCGGAACACTTCGACTGACGATTCGTCGGGATGGTGCTGATGGTACTCCGGAAGGCCGGTACGGCCGCCGCTGCGGCGGGAGTTGTCGGGATCGGGTTCGTCGGGCTCGTGACGGTCGGGACGTACGCGGCGAGCGGGACGCCGCAGCAGACGGCCAATCGCGGGACGCTGTCGGCCGGTTCGGTGCCGGCGGCCTACCAGGGGGCGATCCAGAAGTGGGGCGCGCTCTGTCCGGAGATCTCCCCGCCGATGCTCGCGGCGCAGCTGTACCAGGAAAGCGGCTTCGATCCGCAGGCCCGGTCCGGTGTAGGGGCGTTGGGAATGGCCCAGTTCCTGCCGGGCACGTGGGACATCTACGGCGTCGACGCGAATGGCGACGGCAAGAAGGACATCTGGGACCCGACGGACGCGATCGCCTCTGCGGCGAACTACGACTGCGCGCTGGCCAAGGACGTGGCGAAGGTCCCGGGGGACCGCCAGGACAACCTGCTGGCCGCGTACAACGCCGGCCCGTACGCGGTGGAGAAGTACAACGGCGTGCCTCCGTACAAGGAGACGCAGGGGTACGTGAAGAACATCAAGGCGCTGGCGCGCAGCTTCACGGCGCCGACCGCGCCGGTGGAGGTGTCGCAGCAGTCGGCGGGGGCGATCTACTTCGCGCAGACGAAACTCGGCACGCTGTACCTGTGGGGCGGTGACGGGCTGGCGTCGCAGAACGGGCGGTTCGACTGCTCGGGGCTCAGCAAGGCGGCGTTCGAGAGCGTGGGCATCATCCTGCCGCGCGTGGCCAACGACCAGTGGTACGCCGGGCCGCACCCCTCGCGCGACCAGCTGCGGCCGGGTGACCTGGTGTTCTTCGCGACGGACCTGAACGACCCGCGCAGCATCCACCACGTCGGGATCTACGTCGGCGGCGGCTACATGATCAACGCGCCGCACACCAACGCGGTGATCCGCTACGACAAGATCGACACCAAGGAGTACATCGGCGCGACCCGGGTCACCACGGACGGCGCCGAGGCGCTGCCGGTGCGCAACCTGGACGGCAGCATCACGGGCAAGGGCGGGATCGGCAGCGGCGCCACCCCGGACGCGCCCGGCACCCCGACCGCGACGGCCGCCCAGCAGGCCGCCCCCGCTGCCACGACTCCCCCCACCACTCCCGCAGTCCCCTCTTCCTCCGCCCACGCGGCCGCGGCACCGCCCGCCGCCCGGCCCGTGACCCCGTCGACACCCCCGCCCACCACCCGCCCCGCGGGTCAACCGACCGCAAAGCCCTGAGCCACCGGCAGCCCGGCGTGTGAGTGCGCTGTGGACGCTGAGTCAAGTTTCCATAACCACGCGTTTACGTGGAACGCTGAGCCCCGCTGATGACGTTTGGTCCGGTGGCCCCTCGTCAGCTCATCGCGCCGGGCGGGCCGCCCGGCCGGAACGTACAAGGTGCTGCAGCGGACCAGAAGGAGGTGCGGCGTGTCGACGCCGCTTGCCGACACGACCAACCCCGACCTCGGCCTGCTGTACGCCGTCAACGGTCTGGCCAAGAGCTCCCCGCCGTGGCTGGACCACCTGGTCTCGTGGATCGGCGAGTACGGCATCCTGATCGGCCTGGCGATGCTCGGCCTGGTCGGCTGGCTGCAGGCCAGACGCCGGCCGGACGCGCCGGTGGCGGTCGCCGGGCTGCTCTGGGTACCGCTGTCGGTGGCCATCGCCGAGCTGGCCAACCTGCCGATCGCCGCGATCGTGAACCGGCCGCGCCCGTTCGTGGACCACGGCGGGCTGCTCGTCCTGGTGGACGGCAAGGCCGGCACGCACTCCTTCGTCAGCGACCACTCGACGATGACGATGGGCGTCGCGGTGTCGCTCTTCCTGGTGAACCGTCGGCTCGGCTGGATCGCCGGCGGACTCGCCCTGCTCCAGGGCTTCTGCCGGATGTTCATGGGCGTCCACTATCCGACCGACGTGATCGGCGGCTACGCGCTCGCCGCCGCCGTGGTCCTGCTGCTGGCGCCGATCGCGATGGCCGTCCTGGTGCCGCTCTGCCACGCGCTGACCCGCACCACCGTCGCCCCGCTGATCCGGGCGCCCGAGCGCGCCGGTGCTCCACGTGGGCGCCGGCGGGGCCGCGAGCGGGGAGCCGTCCGCCCGGACGAGCAGCCGCCGGAGTCGGACCTGGCCGCCTGAGCGGTCACCCGGCTCCGCTCACGCTGTCGGAGAGGTGGTCCGCCCCCTCGCGGCGGGCCAGGTCGCGCGAGCGGCGGGCCGGGGAGTACCAGCCGCAGCTGCAGACCGCGTAGGCGAAGGACCCACGCTCGCTGATCGCGACGTGGTGTTCGGGCATCCGGGTGCCGGGCTCGGCCGGCAGCTCACTGTGCACGTTGTTCACCGTAACGCGCCGGGCACTCGGCGCGCGACGCCCTCCGTGCGCCCGGTCCCGCGTAACCAACCGCGCCCCAACTCGTTTGCCCGGAAAGAGCTCTGTCCACCCGGTGGTGTCCGGCGGGGCAGTCGGGCCCGAGGGGGTTGTCGCGAGGATGAAGATGACCGACCAGCAGCGCAGCGGACGGCCGGGGCGCCGGCCGGTGCCGCACCTGCGCTCGGCGGCCGCGGCCGCCCTGCTCGCCGCCGCCCTGGCCGCACTGACCGGCTGCTCGGGCGGGTCCGGCAGGGGTTCGGCCGACCAGAGCGCCCCCGACCAGCTCGCCGCGGACCCGGTCACCGCCGTCCGCAACGCCGCCGACATCACCGGCCGCACCGGCTCCGCGCACGCCGCCACCGAGCTGACCACCGAGTCGGCCGAGAAGAAGGCCGTCTTCTCCGGCACCGGCGGCTACGACTACGTGAAGCGGATCGGCCGCCTGGAGATCGCGGTGCCGCCCGGCGCGGCCACCACCGGCAAGATCGTCGAGGTGGTCCTGCCGGGCACGGTCTACCTGCAGAACAGCGGCGCCAAGGTGCCCGAGGGCAAGTGGGTCAAGCTGGACGTGCGCCAGCTGCCGGACGGCAACCTGGTCAGCAGCGGCGCCACCGACCCGGCCACCGCGGCGGGCGCGCTGCGCGGGGTGCAGAAGGCGGACGCGGTCGGCGTCGAGACGGTCGACGGCGTCGCGCTGCACCACTACCGCGGCACCCTGGACCTGTCGAAGGCGGCCGACGCGACCGGCGGCCGGGGCAGCGACGGCCTGCGGATCGGCGCCCAGACCTTCACCGTCAAGGACGTCCCGTACGACGCCTGGCTGGACGACCAGGGCCGGCTGCACAAGGTGGTCGAGGTCTTCACCTTCGCCGGGGTGGCCGGCTCCAAGGAGGCCAAGGACCAGGTGAAGGTCACGTCGACCACCGCGCTGACGGACTTCGGCAAGCCGGTGGAGGCGGCCGAGCCCGCGGCCTCGGACATCTTCGCCCTGAAGCCCACGGAGAGCCCGAAGTAGGCGGCCGGGGCAGCTGTTCCAGTGCTGGGGTATGTCGGGGCGCCGCCGGAGCGGGTGGCCGTCCGGGGAGCCGCGGCCACCCGTTTCGGCGGCGCGAGATGGCCCGTCCGTGCCATGTGGACGGGCTCCGAAGTGCCTAGGCTGGACGTCGGGTGGCTGCTGTCCGGGCTGACGAGGCACTGAAGGGGTGGTGCAGGTGGTGTCGTCCACGGGCGGCCGCAGCAACGGCCACGACGACGCGGCCCTCGACGAGATCGAGCTGGCCGGCGAGCTGATGATCGCCGCGACGGCCAGCACCGGCGACCGGCTGCCGACCGAGCGGATCGACGAGGTGCTGCTCGACCGGCCCGAGCCCGGCCGGGCGGACGCGGACCGGTGCGAGGGGCGGGACTGCCGTGACGAGCGGGAGCGGTAGGGCCGCGGGCGGGCGCCGCGCGGGCGGGGTCAGCTGCGCAGCAGCCGGCTGATCGCGGCGGTCGCCTCCGCCACCTTGGCGTCGAGCTCGGCGCCGCCCTCCTCGGCCGCGGCCGCGACGCAGTGCCGCAGGTGCTCCTCCAGCAGCGAGAGGGCGAAGGACTGCAGGGCCTTGGTGCCGGCCGACACCTGGGTGAGCACGTCGATGCAGTAGACGTCCTCGTCGACCATGCGCTGGAGCCCGCGGATCTGGCCCTCGATCCGGCGCAGCCGCTTGAGGTGGGCGTCCTTCTGCGCGCTGTACCCGTGCGGGCCGTGCCCGCCCTGGTGCGCGGCGGCCGGGGTGTGGTCGGCGTGCGGCTCGCTGCCGGGCGCGTCGTCCGGCTCGGTGCGCGCTTGCGTCGTGGTCATCGGCCCGCCTTCGTCTTGATGCCTGGTGGCTGCGTCGGCCACCAGTGTCCAACACCCGGACCCCCCGTGGTGTTCCGACGACCGGACCGGGGCCCCGCCGGGCCCGGCGGCGGGGGTTCCCCGGCGGCCCCGGGCGGCCTGTCGGCGGGTTCACCCGTCTGAGCGGCGCCCTGCTCTTCCGTCCGCAGGACGAGGGCATTACGCGCGAGGTTCCGTCAGACTGGGGGCTCACCTCCGCACATGGAAGTGCGCTCCGGGGCCGCCGGTGCGGCAGCCGAACGGAAGGGGAGGTTCCGCTTCCTGCCCCACCACCCCGTTTGCGCGATTGCGCTCGGTTGCACCTAGCATCGTTCAGTCCCTACCCCGCACATCGGAGATTTCCGTGCGTTTTAGCCTGACCCCGAAGGAGACGAGCTTCTACGACATGTTCGCCGCCGCCGCGGAGAACCTCGTCGTCGGTTCGAAGCTCCTGCTGGAACTGCTGGGATCAGACGTGTCGGCCCGCGCGGAGATCGTCGAGCGCATGCGCGCCGCCGAGCACGCCGGGGACGACACCACCCATGCCGTCTTCCACCAGCTGAACTCGTCCTTCATCACGCCCTTCGACCGCGAGGACATCTACAGCCTCGCCTCGTCGCTGGACGACATCATGGACTTCATGGAGGAGGCCGTCGACCTGGTCGTCCTCTACGACATCCAGACCCTGCCGAAGGGCATCGAGCAGCAGATCGAGGTGCTCGCCCGGGCCGCCGAGCTCACCGCCGCGGCGATGCCGAACCTGCGCAGCATGTCGAACCTCACCGAGTACTGGATCGAGGTCAACCGTCTGGAGAACCAGGCCGACCAGATCCACCGCAAGCTGCTCGCCCACCTGTTCTCCGGTCAGTACGACGCCATCGAGGTGCTCAAGCTCAAGCAGGTCGTGGACGTCCTTGAGGAGGCGGCGGACGCGTTCGAGCACGTCGCCAACACGGTGGAGACCATCGCCGTCAAGGAGTCCTGACCCCCGTGGACATGGCAGCACTCATCGCCGTCATTGGCGTTGCGTTCTTCTTCACGTACACCAACGGCTTCCACGACTCGGCGAACGCGATCGCCACCTCGGTCTCGACGCGGGCACTGACCCCGCGGGCCGCGCTCGCGATGGCCGCCGTGATGAACCTGGCCGGTGCCTTCCTCGGCAGCGGTGTCGCGCACACCGTCTCCAAGGGGATCATCGAGACCCCGACCGGCGACCAGGGGATGGCGATCCTGTTCGCCGCCCTGATCGGCGCGATCGCGTGGAACCTGACCACCTGGTACTTCGGCCTGCCCTCCTCCTCGTCGCACGCGCTGTTCGGCGGCATGGTGGGCGCGGCGCTGGCCGGCGGGATCGACGTGATCTGGAGCGGTGTCCTCGACAAGATCGTCATCCCGATGATCGTCTCGCCGGTGGTCGGCCTGATCGGCGGCTTCCTGGTCATGCTGGCGATCCTGTGGATCTTCCGCCGGGCCAACCCGCACCGCGCCAAGCGCAACTTCCGGGTCGCGCAGACCGCCTCGGCCGCCGCGATGGCGCTGGCGCACGGTCTGCAGGACGCGCAGAAGACCATGGGCATCGTGGTCATGGCGCTCACCATCTCGGGCCACCAGACCACCGGTGAGATCCCGGTCTGGGTGAAGATCTCCTGCGCCACGATGCTCTCGCTGGGCACCTACGCGGGCGGCTGGCGGATCATGCGGACCCTCGGCCGCAAGATCATCGAGCTGGACCCGCCGCAGGGCTTCGCGGCCGAGGCCACCGCCTCGGCGATCATGTACATCACGTCGTTCGTCTTCAAGGCGCCGATCTCCACCACCCACGTGATCACCGCGGCGATCATGGGCGCGGGGGCCACCAAGCGGGTCCGCGCGGTGCGCTGGGGCGTCGCCAAGAACATCGTGCTCGGCTGGTTCATCACCATGCCGGCGGCCGCCGTCGTCGCGGCGCTGATCTACTGGTTCGTCCACCTGTTCTGGGGCTAGTCCGCAGACGGTCCGGACGACTGACAGGGCCCGCCCCCACATCTCGGGGGCGGGCCCTTCTCATGCTCCACGGCGGCACCGCCATGCAGCACCGTGGAGCAGCTCGGTCTCCGGTTTAGCCGAAGCGGCCGGAGATGTAGTCCTCGGTCGCCTGGACCGAGGGGTTGGAGAAGATCCGCTGGGTGTCGTCCAGCTCGATCAGCTTGCCCGGCTGGCCGACGCCGGCCAGGTTGAAGAAGGCGGTGCGGTCGCTGACACGGGCCGCCTGCTGCATGTTGTGGGTCACGATGACGATCGTGAACTGGGACTTCAGCTCGCCGATCAGGTCCTCGATGGCGAGGGTGGAGATCGGGTCGAGCGCCGAGCAGGGCTCGTCCATCAGGAGGACCTGCGGCTCGACCGCGATGGCGCGGGCGATGCACAGGCGCTGCTGCTGGCCGCCGGAGAGGCCGGCGCCCGGCTTGCTCAGCCGGTTGTGGACCTCGTTCCAGAGGTTGGCGCCCTTGAGGGAGCGCTCCACGACCTCGTCCAGGACGGCCTTCTTCTTCACACCGGCGAGGCGCAGGCCGGCGACCACGTTGTCGTAGATCGACATGGTCGGGAACGGGTTCGGCCGCTGGAACACCATGCCGACCGCGCGGCGCACGGCGACCGGGTCGACGTTGGAGGCGTAGAGGTTCTCGTCGTCCAGGAGCACCTTGCCGTCGACGCGGGCGCCCGGGATCACCTCGTGCATCCGGTTGAGGGTGCGGAGGAAGGTGGACTTGCCGCAGCCCGAGGGGCCGATGAAGGCGGTCACCGAGCGGGGCTCGATGCTCATCGAGATGTCCTCGATGGCCTTGGTGGAGCCGTAGTAGGCCGACAGTCCGCTGACGTCGATGCGCTTGGCCATGATCGTTGCTTCTCTCGTCTGTCTTCGTCAGTCGGTCGCTCAGTGTCCGGCCTTGGGCGAGCGCCAGCGTGCGATGCCCCGGGCGATGAGGTTGAGCCCCATCACGAAGGCGATCAGCACGAGCGCGGCGCCCCAGGCGCGGGCGTAGCCGAAGTCGTTGTTGACCAGGGAGTACTGCTGCCAGATGTACATCGGCAGGGACTGCTGCGGTCCGTCGAACGGGTTGCTGTTGATGTAGTCGGCGCCGAACACCAGCATCAGCACCGGGGCGGTCTCACCCGTGATGCGGGCGACCGCGAGCATCACACCGGTGGTGATGCCGCCGATCGCGGTGGGCAGGACGATCCGCAGGATGGTCTTCCACTTCGGCACGCCGAGCGCGTACGACGCCTCGCGCAGCTCGTTCGGGACGAGCTTGAGCATCTCCTCGGTGGAGCGAACCACGACCGGCATCATCAGGATCGCCAGCGCGAGGCTGCCGGAGAAGCCGGAGTAGCCGAAGCCGAGGGCGAGGTTCCAGAGCGACAGGATGAACAGACCGGCGACGATCGACGGTACGCCCGTCATGACGTCGACGAAGAAGGTGACGACCTTGGCGAGCTTGCCGCGGCCGTACTCCACCAGGTAGACGGCGGTGAGCAGACCCACCGGGGCGGCCATCGCGGTGGCCAGGCCGACCTGCTCGAGGGTGCCGATCAGCGCGTGGTAGATGCCGCCGCCGGGGCCGCTGGAGATGACGCCCTTCATCGAGTGGCTCAGGAAGTACCCGTTCACCACGCCGATGCCCTGCTGGATCGTGTAGACGGTCAGCGCGACCAGCGGCACGACGGCGAGGATGAAGGCGACCCAGACCACCGAGGTGGCGAAGCGGTCCTTGGCCTGGCGGCGGCCCTCGACCTTGGCCGAGAGGGCGTAGCTGATCAGGACGAACAGGAGCGCCGAGATCAGGCCCCACTGCAGGTGGCTGGCCAGGCCGCCGACGGCGCCGATGGCGCAGCCGAGGGCGATCGAGCCCGCCGCGACGGCGGCCGGGGCCCACTTGGGCAGACGGTTCGCGGTCAGCGCGCGGCTGAGCGGGAGCGCGTCCGCCGGAACGGTGGTCGTAGCGCTGCTCATGCCGAGTACTCCTTGCGGCGGGCGACGATCAGCCGCGCGGCACCGTTCACCAGCAGGGTGATCACGAACAGGACGAGGCCGGAGGCCATCAGGGCGTTGCGGCCGTTGTCGCCGGCCTCGGCGAACTTCAGCGCGATGTTCTGCGCGAAGGTGCCGCCGCCCGGGTCGAGGATGTGCAGCGAGAGGATGCTGTTGGAGGACAGCACCACGGCGACGGCGATGGTCTCGCCGAGCGCGCGGCCGAGGCCGAGCATCGAGGCCGAGATGATGCCCGGGCGGCCGAAGGGCAGCACCGCGGTGCGGATCATCTCCCAGCGGGTCGCGCCGAGCGCGAGGGCCGCCTCCTCGTGCATCCGCGGAACCTGGCGGAACACCTCGCGGGAGACCGCGGTGATGATCGGGAGGATCATGATCGCGAGCAGGATGCCGACGGTGAACAGGTTGCGCGGGGTGGTGCCGGTCTTGGTCTGGTCGAAGATGTACGTCCAGCCGAGGTACTCGTTGAGCCAGCTGGTCAGACCGTTCATGTGCGGCACCAGGAAGAGCGCGCCCCAGAGGCCGTAGACGATGCTGGGGACGGCCGCGAGCAGGTCCACCAGGTAGGCGAACGGCTGGGCGATCCGGCGCGGCGCGTAGTGCGAGATGAACAGGGCGATCCCGATGGCCACCGGCACGGCGATCGCCATCGCGATGAGCGCGCTGACGATGGTGCCGAACGCGAGGACGGCGATGCCGAAGACCGGCTTCGGGGCGTCCGGCGTCCACTCGAAGGTGGTGAGGAAGTTGCCGTCGTTCTTGCTGAGCGCGAGGCCCGAGCGCCAGGCCAGGAAGCCGGCAATGGCGCCCATCACGACCAGCAGGAGGATGCCCGAGCCCCGGGCGAGGTTCATGAAGATCTTGTCGCCGACGCGGCTGTCGCGCCGTCGGCGTTCCCTGCCTCGCGGGGCGGCAGGGGAGGATGAAGTCATTGGTCTACTCCGGTCTGGTGGCGCCGCCCCGGGAGGGGGCGGCACCATGGCGGCGGTGCCCCGGACGTGTTGCTGGGTCGGGCGTTCCGGTGGGACGGCCCCGGCCCCCCTCGCTCACGGGGCCGCCCCACCGGTGGTCCTGCTGGGTCAGGCCAGGGTCGGGATGACGGCGTTGACCTTGTCGGTCAGCTCCTTCGGCAGCGGCACGTAGCCCTTCTCGCCGACGGCCTTCTGGCCCGCCTCGCTGATGGTGTAGCCGAGGAAGGCCTTCAGCGTGTCGAGGGTGTCGGCCTTGTTGCCCTTGTCGCAGACGATCTCGTAGGTGACCAGGACCAGCGGGTAGGAGCCCTCGTCCTTGGTCGCGTAGTCGAGCTTCAGCGCCAGGTCGCTGCCGGTGCCGGCGATCTTCGCCTTGGCGAAGGTGTTGGCGGCGTTCTCGGCGGTCGCGGCGACCGGCTTGGAGGCGCCGGTGTTGATCGCGGCGCTCTTCAGGCTGTTGGTCTGGGCGAAGGAGAGCTCGACGTAGCCGATCGAGTTCTTGACCTGCTTCACCTGGGCCGAGACGCCGGCGCTGCCGTTGGCCGACTGGCCGCCCTTGCCGGCCCAGGTCTTGGCGGCCGGGTAGGACCAGGCGCCACCGCTGGCCGCGGCGAAGTACTTGGTCAGGTTCTCGGTGGTGCCGGAGTCGTCCGAGCGGTGGAACGACTGGATGTCCGTGTCCGGCAACTTGGCGCCCGGGTTGAGGGCGGCGATCGCCGGGTCGTTCCACTTGGTGATCTGCGAGTCGAAGATCTTGGCGGCGGTCGGGGCGTCCAGGACCAGGTTGTCGACGTTGTCGACGTTGTAGACCAGCGAGATCAGGCCCGCGGCCATCGGCAGGTCGATGCCCTGGCCGCCGGTGCAGACCGCCTTGGAGGCGTCGACCTCGGCCGGCTTCAGGGCCGAGTCGGAGCCGGCGAACTGGATCTTGCCCTGGTTGAACTGCTGGATGCCGGCGCCGGAGCCGCCACCGCTGTAGTTGACCGTGGCACCGGAGCAGGCCGCGCCGAAGGCGGTCTTCCACACGTCGACGGCGTTGCCCTGCGCGGTGGAACCGGCGCCGAGGAGCGCGGCGGGCTTGCTGCCACAGTTGATCGAGGACGCGGCGGCGGAACCCGAGGAGCCCGACCCGCCGGCGTTGGTGTTGTTGTTGTCAGAGCCGCACGCGGCGAGCGACAGCGAGCTGACGAGCGCCATGGCACCGATGGCGAGGGCCTTGGAGCGGCCGTTCCGCTGGAGCTTCACTGGGTGTCCCTTTCTGTGGCATTGCCCGTCGCGCGGGCCGTGCGGACACGGCGGAGCGCGGGTTTTGCTGTGGTCCGGGGCCCTTCCGGCCCTCCGGTAGTCCCGAAGTTAGGCCGGGTAAGTGACACGACAGCCGGTCGCAAGTGAACGGGGAGTGAACCTCGAACGGATGACAGGAAACTAGGTCAGGTAGTAACGGTTGCGTCACGGCAAGAACTCAGGAAGATCACTTCCACGGATCCTTCACCAGCGGAAGCTGTCCGTCCGTACCGGCTTCGCCCCCAGGATCTCCAGGAGCGCGTCGACCAGCAACCGGTCGCGCTCGTGGGTCAGCCGGGCGCGGGCCTTCCCGGCCGCAAGCCACTCCAGCCGGTCCACCTCGCGGTTCGGCCGGAACGCCCCCGCGGTCGGCACCGCCGCCCAGTAGCGGACCTCCTTCGGACGGCCCTGCACCGGGTAGTGCTGCGCCGGCAGCTCCGGGCCGAGCACGCAGGTGAACCCGGTCTCCTCACGCACCTCGCGCAGCGCCGCCTCGGCCATGCCCTCGCCCGGGTCGAGCTTGCCCTTCGGCAGGCTCCAGTCGTCGTACTTGGGCCGGTGGATCACCGCGATCCGGGGACGCCCCAGCCGTCCGCTCTTCTTGGGCCGGCCGGGCAGCCACAGCACCGCGCCCGCGGCGAGGATCACCGGGGTGTGCTCGGCCGCCTGACCGGTGATCGGGCGATCGCGCAATTCATGCCGTCCGTGGTGCGGGGGAATGCCCCCAGCCCTCGGCAGGGGGGATCTCCAGCCAGCCGTCCAGGCCTGGGGGGAGTTCGGGCCACCGGCGGCCGAAGGCGTACCGCGCCGCCTCGACCTCCAGTCGTTGATCAGCATGCACCACGCCCAGCACGTAGGCGGTGGCGGGGGTGATCCGCGGCGTGCGCGCCGCCGTCGCCGCGGTCACCGCCGCGTCCGCCGCCTCCTGGTGACGGCCCAGCACCTCGTCCAGCTCGTCCAGGTCCACCGACGGGCGCCCGCACACCTCCAGCGCGTAGCGGGCCCGCTTCACCAGGATCCGCATCCGCGCCCACGGCTCGTCGTCGGCGGCCAGCGCGGCGTCCGCGTCCACCGCGCCGCGGGCCTGCGGAACCGCGCCCAGCCGGCGCAGCCCGTCCCCGCCGTACGGCGTGGCGGCGCGCTGGAGCGGCAGCTGGGCGGCGCTCGCGGTCAGCGCGGTGAACGCGGCGGCGGCCTGCGGCAGCAGCACCGCGCCGGCCCGCGCGTTCGCCGCCTCCAGCAGCGGCGCCTCGCCGACCAGCAGCGTCATCCGGTCCGCCAGCGCGTGCAGCCGGGCCGACCGCAGCTCCTGGAGCACGCTGGAGTGCGCCCGCGTCCTGGCCAGCGTCAGCTGCCGGTCCAGCAGCGCCCGCGCCTTCGGCGCACCGGCGTGCCCGGCCAGCATGCCCGTCCCGTCCGGGTCGGAGCCGCTCAGCGAGTCGAGCGCGCCCAGCAGCCGGGCCGACCGGCGGACGTACCCGGGCTCCAGCGCGAGCAGGTTCAGCAGCCAGCGCAGCTCGGTGCGGGACTCCTGCGCCCAGGCCTGTTCGAAGACGTTGCCGAAGGTGTGCAGCAGCCCGCCGATCCGCCGCACGGAGCGCAGCAGGTCGGCGGTGCCGGCCGCGGGCACGGCGCCCGTGCCCGGTCTGGCGCCGACCTCGCCCACCGCGAGCGGCAGGGCGCGCAGGAACGCGCCGGCCTGGGCGGTGAGATGGCTGGAGAGGATGTCCCCGGCGGTCGCGGTGGAAGCCGCCCGGGCCGTCATCGGCGCTTCGGTCATGGCGTGGTAGATCCCCGATCCCCCGGGTCCGTCCCCCGGGGCTGGTGGCCGACCGCCGGAGCCGGCCCCCTGCCGGCTCCAGCGGCTCGCATCAGTGGTCACGTCAGCGGGAGGTGGCGGCCCGGCGGCGCTGGCGCGAATCGATGAGCAGGTCCTGGATGTGCCGCAGCGGCCGGCCCTCGGCGTCCTGCGAGCGGCGGGTCCACGCGCCGTCCGGACCGAGGTGCCAGGACTCGGTCTCGTCCGACACCCCGAGGTCGAGCAGCCCGGACAGCTCGGCGCGGTGCGCGGGATCGGTGATCCGCATCAGCGCCTCGATCCGGCGGTCCAGGTTGCGGTGCATCATGTCGGCGCTGCCGATCCAGACCTCCGGATCGCCGCTGTTGCCGAACACGAAGAGGCGGGAGTGTTCGAGGAAGCGGCCCAGCACGCTGCGGACCCTGATGTTCTCGCTCAGCCCCGGCACGCCCGGGCGGATCGCGCAGATCCCGCGGACCCACACGTCCACCGGCACGCCGGCCTGCGAGGCCCGGTACAGCGCGTCGATCACGGCCTCGTCGACGATCGAGTTGACCTTGAGCTTCACGTAGGCCGGGCGGCCCGCGCGGTGGTGGGCGATCTCGTTGTGGATCCGCGAGACCAGGCCGTCGCGCAGGCCGCGCGGGGCGGTCAGCAGACGGCGGTAGGACTCGCGGCGCGAGTAGCCGGACAGGCGGTTGAAGAGGTCCGAGAGGTCGGCGCCGACCTGCGGGTCCGAGGTGAGCAGCCCGAGGTCCTCGTAGAGCCGGGCGGTCTTCGGGTGGTAGTTGCCGGTGCCCACGTGCGAGTAGCGCCGCAGGGTGTCGCCCTCCTGACGGACCACCAGCGACAGCTTGCAGTGCGTCTTCAGGCCGACCAGGCCGTAGACGACGTGACAGCCGGCCTCCTCCAGCTTGCGGGCCCACTTGATGTTGGCCTGCTCGTCGAAGCGCGCCTTGATCTCGACCAGGACCAGCACCTGCTTGCCCGACTCCGCCGCGTCGATCAGCGCGTCGACGATCGGCGAGTCACCCGAGGTGCGGTACAGCGTCTGCTTGATCGCCAGCACGTCCGGGTCGGCCGCGGCCTGCTCCAGGAAGGCCTGCACCGAGGTGGAGAAGCTGTCGTACGGGTGGTGCAGCAGGACGTCCCGCTCGCGCATCGCGGCGAAGATGTCCGGCTGGGAGGCCGACTCGACGTCGGTCAGGCCGCGCGCCGTGCCCGCCACGAACTTCGGGTACTTGAGCTCCGGGCGGTCCAGCTCGGAGATCCCGAACAGGCCGGTCAGGTCGAGCGGGCCGGGCAGCGGGAAGACCTCCGCCTCGGTGATGTTCAGCTCCCGCACCAGCAGGTCCAGGATGTAGGGGTCGATCGACTCCTCGACCTCCAGCCGCACCGGCGGGCCGAAGCGCCGCCGCATCAGCTCCTTCTCCAGGGCCTTGAGGATGTTCTCGGTGTCGTCCTCCTCGACCTCGAGGTCCTCGTTGCGGGTGACCCGGAAGGCGTGGTGCGCGAGCACCTCCATGCCCGGGAACAGCTCCTCCAGGTGCGCGCCCATCACGTCCTCCAGGGGGACGTAGCGCTGGGGCGAGGCCTCCAGGAAGCGGGCGAGCGACTGCGGGACCTTCACGCGGGCGAAGTGCTTGTGCCCGGACACCGGGTTGCGCACCACCACGGCGAGGTTGAGGGACAGCCCCGATATGTACGGGAAGGGGTGCGCGGGGTCGACCGCCAGCGGGGTCAGGACCGGGAAGATCTTCTGCCGGAAGAGCGTGTGCAGGCGGGCCTGCTCCTTCTCCGCCAGCTCCGGCCAGCGGACCACCTCGATGCCCTCGGTGGCGAGGTCCGGCAGCACCTCCTGCTGGAACGCGGCGGCGTGGCGGGCCATCAGCTCGCGCGAGCGCGTCCAGATCAGGTCGAGCACCTCGCGCGGCTGGAGGCCGGAGGCGCTGCGCTGGGCGACACCGGTGGCGATCCGGCGCTTGAGGCCGGCCACCCGGACCATGAAGAACTCGTCCAGGTTGCTCGCGAAGATGGCGAGGAACTTGGCCCGCTCCAGCAGCGGGATCTGCGGGTCCTCGGCGAGCTCCAGGACGCGCTCGTTGAAGGCGAGCCAGCTCCGCTCGCGGTCCAGGAACCGGCCCTGCGGAAGCTCCTCGAACTCCAGCTCGTCCGCCGTCGACGGCTCCGGCGGCACACCGAGCGCGTTCGAGATCCTGGCCGGCGGGGACAGTGGGGCAGAGACGGGGCGAGGGATGCTCATGGGTTCCAGCTCCTCCAGCAGCAGGACGGCGTCCGAACGCGATTGGCTCTGCGGGCCGTCGTCATCGCCCGGCTCCCACGCCCACCCACCCGGCGCGGTCGGTACAGGACCGGCCGCCGTGTGACGGCCGACGCTGCACGAGCGAGACACTACGGACTTCATCCTGTGATCTTCGCGGCAACAATTGAATCCACGGTAAACACCGCATGGCCAGGAGGAAAGCTGAGTCGGTCGGGGCCGGAGCGGTGCCGCCCCACACCTTGCCCCGACCGACTGTTGCGGCTAGACCGCCCGGTCTTCCCGGTACTCGACGCGATACATGAGGTCCACCTCGTGCACGGTGAATCCCAAGCGTTCATATACCCGCACCGCGGCTGCGTTCTCCGCATCGACGTAGAGAAGTACCGTCTCCAGTCCACGCTCGCCGGCACCTGAGCCGGTCAGGTGACGCAGGCCCGCCGCGGTCAGCGCGCGGCCGAGGCCGCTTCCCTGCTCGGCCGGGTCCACCCCGACGACGTACACCTCGCCGAGCGCCGGCTCGGTGGCGGTGGCCTCGTGCACCTTCGTCCAGTGGAAGCCCACCACCTTGCCGTCGCGGGTGGCCAGGAAGAAGCCGGCCGGGTCGAACCAGGGCTCGGCCAGCCGGTCCGCCAGGTCGCGCTCGGTCCAGGCGCCCTGCTCGGGGTGGTGGGCGAAGGCGAGCGCGTTCAGCCGCAGCCACTCGGCGTCGTCCTCGCCCGGACGGAAGGTCCGCAGCTCGACGCCCTCGGGGAGCGGGACGATCTCGGTCTGGGCACCGGTGCGGCGCATCTGCCGCAGCTCGCGTACCAGCTCGGCGCCGTACCGGTCGGCCAGGTGGCGGGCGGCCGGGTGGCCGCCGTGCACCCAGAAGTCGACGGTGCCGCGGCCGGCCCGGTGGGCCTCCGCCAGTACGGCGTCCACCAGGGGGCGGGCCAGGCCGCGGCCGCGGGCGGTGGGGGCGACGACGAGCTCGGCGGCGGGGTTGGCGTGGGTGCCGGGGGCCGTGTCCTGGGGGATCTCCAGCTGGGCGTATGCCACGACGGCTGTTCCGGCGGCGTCGGCTGCTCCGGCTGCTTTGACGGTTTCGGCGGTTTCGGCGGTTTCGAGCAGATGGGTGACACCCGGGCGGGGCGTCTCCGAGGAACGCAGCCGGAGCCGGCCCTGCTCGGACACGGCCGCGCGGCCGTCGACTTCCTGGGCGTCCGCGAGCACGCGCAGAGCGCCGTCACGCTGCTCGGGCCGGAGCACGCTGTCCGCCATGACCGCTGTCTGTTCGTCCATGGACTGACAATACGTCACCGGGGGTGGACATCCCCGGAAATGCGAAAAGCCCCCGATCCGAATGGATCAGGGGCTTTTCAGAAGAATTGTTCGGCGGCGTCCTACTCTCCCACAGGGTCCCCCCTGCAGTACCATCGGCGCTGTGAGGCTTAGCTTCCGGGTTCGGAATGT